>JBFWYF010000392.1:0-6787 GCA_050186685.1 Pirellulaceae bacterium | reverse complement strand
GCCTCGACGGGTTCGTTGAACTCGATGCAGGCAGGAACAGCCGGGGGAACCTGGTCGGGAAGTTCCACGACAACAGGCCTGCAAATGCCCGGGAACGGCGACCAGTCCTCACCGAATGCCCGCACGGCGTCCTCGTCTTCCAACCGATCCAGCTCGCATGCGAGTGGCAAACCGAATACAGGCTCCGCCAAGAACGTCACTCCACTGGCGGCGTCGCGAGGTGCCAACTGGGGCCTCCCCAACGGCGGCGCGGCGGCCACCGGTTTCACACGTCACATCTCCGTACAGTGCATGCGCAACCAGCTCGTCATCCTGCCCGAGAGCGGTGATCATCAGTCACCGACGGTCATTCCGGCCGAAGCCGACTTGGCTCCCGCTATGGATCCGTTCGTCTCCGCTATCTGGAAGCGTATGGACTCCTGGGGCATCGCCGCCGAGAACGGATACTGGCGGCCTGTGCTCAAGGTAGCCGTCGAACCCTCGTCGGAGGCCGAAGCTCGCTTCGATGAGTTCGTCACGTTGCTCGACGGCAGCGGACTTGTCGTCGAAAGGCGTTAATACCGCTCCATCGCCCGTCCAGGAGACCGCCCCATGAGCAGACGCCGCACCGTCGAAGACGTACCCATCGGGCAAGATTCGTTTTTGGACATTGTGTCCAATCTGGTCGGCATCCTGATCATTCTCGTCATGGTCGTCGGGGCCCGAGCGAAGGACGCTCTGCTGCATGCGGGATCGGTCCCGAACACACAGGCGACCACCCTCGTCCAGACCAACCAGAAGGAATTGGCCGCCGCCGTGGCTGCCGCGAAAAATGTCGAGGCCGATATCCACCGGATCGATCACCAGATCGACGACCAGGAGCTCGAAGTGCGCTATCGCCAGAACGAGCGGGACCGAGCTCAGCTGCTGGTGACAGCGGCGGAACAATTGATCGCCGAGCGGCGGGCAAAGCTGGATGAATCGCAGCAGCGCGAGTTCGACGAGCGCCGCGAACTTGCGGCCGCCGAATCCCAACTGCGAGATCTTACGGACAACATCGAATTCACCCGCACGTCGCTGCCTCAGACCACGGTCCTGGAACACCTTCCCACGCCGATGGCGAAAACGGTGTTCGGCCGCGAATTGCACGTACGGCTGAAAGGCGGGCGGCTGATGTACGTCCCCTGGGACGACTTCATCCAGCTGCTGAAGGAAGACGCGCCCCGCAAGGTCTGGCGACTGAAGGACCAGGACGAGCTGACGGAACTTGTCGGCCCCCTGGGCGGATTCTGGATGCGATATACCTTGCGCCGTGAAACCCAGTTGCTGCAAACCAAGGTCGGCGTGGCCGCTCAGCAGTCGGTGACGCTTGACCGATTCACGCTGGTCCCCGAGAACGAAGAGCTGGGCGAACCCTTGGCCGATGCCCTGCAGCCGGGCTCGCGCTTCGCCACGCTGCTCTCGTCCTACCGACCGGACTCCACCACCATCACGGCCTGGACCTATCCCGATAGTTTCGGCCAGTTCCGTGACTTCAAACGCCAGATGTTCGAGCGGGGTTACGTCACGGCCGCACGCCCACTGCCCGCCGATCATCCCATTGGCGGCTCTCCCGACGGCACTCGCTCCGCAGCCCAATAGCGCTCAACGCGCGAGAAACTCTGCAGGCGCCAGCACGCGAGGCGTCACCCGGAATGTCCGCATGGCGCCGCGGAACCAATGCACCTGGTTCACTCGCACGCCGATCGAGGTGCGTCCTGGGCGCAGGGGCTCAAACCGCACGGGGGTGGCCATTTCTTCCACACCATTCACGAAGTGCCGCATCATCCGGCCGTCGACGGTCACAGCCGCGTGGTACCACGGCCCTAACGGATGCTGCGCATGCTCGGCCAACTGCGTATAGTTGCCCGCGCCCGACTTCAGAAACGTGTCCAGAAACCAACGACTGGCCGGAGTCAATCTCGTTTCGAACAACAGCCGATTCTCGGTCCCGTCCTCCTGAATGTGGAAAAAACGCTGTTCCGGCGGACCCGCCGCATACGGCTGAAAAATCACCTCGGCCGTAAACTGCTCGAGCCCCGCCAGCGGATTCACCGGTACAAACACCGCATCGTCCTGGCCATCGAACTCGAGTGCCTTCCCCTGCGGCGAATCGATCACTCGCGGGGCACCCACGACCGTGACCGAGTGACCTCCAATCCGCTGCAGATTATCTAACTGCCACGTGACGGCGGAATCCGCCGGTGCCTGGCACCAGGCGCGACCCGTCCACAGGCAAGCCAGCGCGAACAGTACTCGGGTTAGCATCAGCGGGCCGGGCCCGCTTCGAGTTCGAATCGCCGTCATCGCATCTCCCTTGTTCATTTCAAAGTTGCAAACAACTCCAGCAACTTGGCGACGATTTTCTCCGACGCTTCTCGTTCGACTCGGTTCGTGCCGAGCCACGTTTCGTAGCCACCCAGGTCATGCTGGCGCGGCGTCGGCAGATACCCGTAACCTCCGTTGGCCAGCTCGATGGTGAAGGTTGGCTGGAAGGGACTGCGCGCCTTCAGCTCCAATCCGGTCTCCGCAAACGTCTCAAAGGGAATGGCGGCGATCCCCAGGTCACCGATCCGAAACACCTGCATCACGATCGAAATTTCCGACGGCCACGTCGCCATGCTCAGCGTGCGCCGCGCGTATTCTTCCTCATGGCGGTGAACCGGAGTAGTCGTGCTCGGGCGGTCGAGCACCTGCTGGGCTCGTTCCAGCTGCGCTCGGGTCGGCCGCCGCACCTGCAGCGGCAACTCCGCATGCGCCGCCTTCAACTCGACCCAGTCACGGTGTTGTAGAGTCTGCTGGACCTGAACCACTGCTTCCGCTACTTCGCTGGCGACGAGTCGCATTTTGCCGTATGGCGGAAAACGCTCCGATCGCCCGCGGAAGTTGATGTTATTCACGTCGCCGCTCGTACCGTTCGACATCATCCCCACGAAGGGCGGATCCAGTCGGTCGGCCCCCAGCAACTGCTGAATACGGTCCGCAAAGACGCCAAAGTAGTCTGCTGAGATCTGTCCGGTAGGCACTCCGCCCACGTAATGCAGCGAATAGTTGGCCAACAGGGCGACCGGCCGCCCGTCGGTCGACTGCACGGACAAGAACGAAACCTGGGGGTCCGTCGGACCTGCCGGCTCCAGCAAATTCGGATTCCCTGCACCGGGATTCATCTGGACCAGATCTTCGTCGCCGAACGGATTGATCAGCTTCGTCCCCGGCTTCATCTTCCACCGGCGATTGAACACGTGCTGCGGAACATCGACCGCCCCCCAGGCGATTCGCGCCGGTTGCAGGTTGTGAAACGCGCGGCGAACGCCATCGGCAATCCGGTGAGCAAGGAACTTCTGATAATCGTCCAGCGGCTGGCCGTAAAGGAAGGCGCTCGTGCCGCGAGCGCTGGGGCCCGAGTGAGTGTGCGTCGCCGACATCAAGACTTGTCCAGCGGGCACGCCGGTCGCCTCCTCGATCATTCGCTTCGCCTCGTCCAGCACCTCTCGATTGACCGAAACGCTATCGATGATGGCAAACGCCAGACGAGTTTGGCCGTCGTCCAGCGCTAGGCACCGGGCATGCAACTCGTCATGAACGTACGTAGCGGGCGGTGCTGTCCACCCACCCACGATTCCTGCCCCCAGAAACGGGGTGATGTTGCTGGTTGCCGCTCCCGCCCGGAATACTCGACCGCCCGGCTGAGCCGGCGACTGTCCCGCCACGTGCGCCGCTACCGCACCGAGAAATAACAACGCCACCAGTCGCATTTGGTTCCTGAGTCGCATGATCGCCTGAAGTCTCCGCCACATGAATACGAACAACTCGAGCTCTCCTTGTCCCGGACCGCTGTGCCGCGGGAGGAGCCGCACCAGCAGACGCTATCGGCGAGCACCCGTCAACTATTCAACGAGGCCCTGACCCTCTCCTGGAGTACCGGTAGAGGGGACTAGAGGAACCGCGTCGCGGTCAGTCAGGTTTGTTTTCTGACAGAGCCTGGCATGGACGATGTTGGCCGCTGGGCCAGAACCTGCTATAAGCCGCTTCTCGTCGAAAGTCTCGCGATGGATGCTCGTAGGGAGGCTGCTCGCATGACGCGTCTTCTCCAGGGGGTGATGGCCGCTGCCCCGCTTCTCGGCCTGTTGCTGATCTCTCCATGCATGCGGTTACCGGCGCAGGTGCTGGAGCAAGAAGGAGCCCAGGTCGCCGATCTGAAGGATCAGCTCGAGAAGGGGCTGCGTGCCCGCCGGCCAATTGAATTTCAATTCCTGGGCCGCGTCGTTCAGCTCGTCAAAACCGAGCAGTTGCCGCAGCCACTGGTCCAGGGCACATACGCCTGGACCGTGAAAAAGTACCGCACGAAGAAATACCTGGTGCCGTATTTTGAGCAGGTTTTGCGGCTGCGGGCAAAGCAGGAAAAGCTGACCGTGCTCAACAACGTCCCTACTACTCTGACGCTTGTCCAGTAAGTCGAAGCAGCACGTCGGGCATCTCGGGCCGGCTCGATCCTGGCATACGGCCGATCAGCCCGAAACGTGACCCCGCTGGATCTGACGCCCCAAACGCTCATGGGGAGCGATCACCTGCAGCACGGCATCGTGCAGCGGGCCATTGGTAGCCAGGATACTGGATTTTCCCGCCGGCACAGGCTGCCCCTGACAGCTGGTCACGCGCCCACCAGCCTCCTCGACGAACAAGCGACCGGCCGCATAATCCCAGTACGAGAGCTCAAACTCGAAAAATGCCGAAAACAGGCCGCAGCCCACGAAGCACAGATCGAGCGACGCAGCGCCGAAGCGACGGATGCCCCGAATGTTCTGACGAAACAAGTCGCGGATCGCCATCAGCGTCGCCTCCATCAGAGCACCGCGGTCGTAATAGAAACCGACAGCCACCATGGCCTCGGCCAGCCGTGCATGCGGCGCCACGGATGCACGCCGGTTGTTGTGAAAGGCCCCGCATCCCCGCGCCGCCGTGTACCAGTCATCCGTAATCGGATTATGAACGAGGCCACACTGAGCCACGCCGCGATGGTAGTATCCGATGGATACGGCAAAGTGCGGGATGCCATGCACGAAGTTGTTTGTGCCGTCGATGGGGTCAACGATCCACAGATGTTCCGCGGCCATGTCCGCCGCGTTTGACTCCTCACCCAGAATCGCGTCGTGCGGACGAACCTGACGCAAGGACTCGATCAACACGCGTTCCGCTTCGGTATCGGCATTGGTCACCAGGTTGTACGAGCTGCCTCCGGGAACGGCGTCACTGGGTTTTTTACCTTGGATCAAAATGTCCTGCTGGAAGAACTGCCGGATCGGGTGGGCTGCTGCCAGAGCTGCCTGGCGTGCCAGATCGAGTTCGGGTGTCATCTGCGGTAACACTTTCTGGATTCGGCTGAACGTCACGGGAACGAAGGCGGATGTGGCCGTTGCGGGCCAACGATTCGGACGTTTGACGAGGCGGTAACGGCAGCCAGGCGAGGAGCCCTCGAGTTTCGCTGGTCGCAGGCACCAGCCATTGACTGTCCGGCGTCAACGTTCGGACGAACTCGACGAGCGAATAGGAGCGGCGGGAATCCAATTCCAGCAGGGGACCCGTCCGGGCCGCCAGCAGGCAATTCGGACGATTTCTGCAGTAGCCGATGAGCGAGAGCCCCTGCTCATCGAGTTGGAACTGGCATGCCAGCTCGGCGTACGTGACCTGTGTCGCGGGAATCCGTGTGGCCACGGCGGCACCCAGATGATGGGCGCAGGAATTTAACAGGGCCGAACTGACCGACCCACCTCCACTGACGAGTGTGCCTCGCGCCTCCACCAGCGTACCTCGATGGAAGCGCAGGGACTCGACTGCCAGCGTCGCCGTGCCCCCGATCCGGTGAGTCAAGGGCTCGGTTACCGCGTCCAGATCTATCTGCACAAAACGTCCGTCACGAATTTCGGCCGACCACGCGCCGCCAGTTTCCGTAGCCCGGACCGTACCTTGGAATGCGCAGTTGGCCCCCAGTCGTTCCAGCTGGGGAAGGTAGTCGCCGAACAGAGTACAGGGGATCGGATTGCGGGTTACGAGTTGCCACTGAGTGGCTGGCGGGACGGTTTGCCGGTTGCGGAAGACCTGTAATGCGTCCTGGTGTTCGAACCCCGCCACCTGAAACTCGACCAGGACGCTGACTCCTACATCGCGAGGTTCGATCGTACAACATAACGACGTAAAGGACTGGGGTCGGCGCCCGACTTCCAGTGTCAGTTCACCGGCGGTGATCTGGACGGGAATGCGGGTCACGGGCCCGCGCAGAACGCGTTCGTGCAAAACGCTCCACAATCGGAGAAACTGCCCATGGCCCACCTCGGGCTGCGACAAAACGACGACGACACCCTGAGCCGTCTGCTTGAACTCAGCCTGCCGCACCCGCGCAACCTGGGCTCCCCCGTCGGGATCCGTCAGGATCACATCGGTCAACAGCGTCGAGCCTTCGCCAGGATACTGGATTGATTGGATCTGAGCGTCGAGACCCGTATAGGCGGTTAATCGGCTCTCCCACTGCGCCGCGACGCGAGCTGCATGAAGCGGCGAAAGACGATAGGCCGCCCAGCTGAACGTACTCACGGTCGGCACGATACAGCCGGCTACAAACAACAATTGGCAGATCTGGCGGCGATTCCGTTCGCGCATGGATCTAACGCTCGAGGGCCATCCGACAAAACAGTTCGTACCGGGCCTTCATCTCCTGCAGGCTGTCGTTGCCGAATTTCTCGCACAGTGCGCGAGCCACTTCGAAGGCAACGAC
>JBFWYF010000391.1:0-6793 GCA_050186685.1 Pirellulaceae bacterium | reverse complement strand
GGTGGTGGAACACGCCACACGACGTATATGCACGGTGCTGGCCTGGTGGCCCAGCTGTCCGCGGGATCATGGAGATTTTATGATTTTGATGCTCTCGGATCGACATCGGGGGTCACAGCGGCGGGTGGGAGTTATGTAAATCGGTACGTTTACCGGCCCACTGGCACAGAACTTGTGGCGAACGAATCAGTGAACAATTCGTTCCGATTCGGTGGTCGATACGGAGTTACGGCGGAGGTTAGTGACCTCAGCTTTATGCGCGCCCGATATTATGACACCAGCACCGGGCGATTCACGGCGATAGATCCGATTCGTTTCAATGGCGCTGATGTGAACATGTATCGGTACGTCGGTAACTCTGTGCTCGATTATGTTGACCCCTTTGGAACGAAAGGATTTAGATCAGATTTCTGGGACCGTGGCGCTGTCGCATTAACAGCTTACGGTAACTTTGAAGACATACAGAAGCTGGGAGAGAACTTCTTTAAAGCAGATTGTGATGGACAGTTTCGACAGTTCTTTGGCATGGCATATGGCAGGATTACAGGCGTTGGCTTTGGTTACTTAGCAGCTGTCGGCCTCGTAGGGCTGGGATTGGCATCGGGACCTGCATTGCTGGTCGGAGGAGGAATTGGCGCACTGATTGGTGGAGGTGTATCTGGTGCGATCACTAATAGCAGCGCAAGTTTGAGCTTTTGCAATCCCGGCCAGCCGCCACAAGGGCCAGCGCCTCGCGGGGCCGGTCCCGGAAGCGAAGGCGGAGTTGGCACCTCGAGAAGTGTGACGGCGTTCGATCCGAATGAAAAAACCGTCGCAGGTCCCGGTAGTACAGGGGGCTACGTAGCCGGCTCGACTGCCATCCCTTACCGTATCGACTTCGAGAACTATGCCACGGCCACGGCACCCGCTCAGTATGTCACGATCAGCGATTTTCTGTCGCCCGATTTCGACTGGGCGACGTTCCGGCTGACGGAGATCGGTTTCGGCGACCAGCTGATCTTCGTTCCCGGCAGTCCGTCGTTCTTTCAGACGACGCGGACGATGACTTTTGCCGGTGTGACCTTTGATGTGTTGATCGAGGCGGGCATCCGGATGGCGACGGGCGAGGTGTACGCCTCCTTCCAGAGTATGGATCCGCAAACGCAATTGCCGCCCGAGGTGCTGGTTGGATTCCTGCCTCCCGAGGACGGCACGGGACGCGGCATGGGACATGTCAGTTACTCGGTACGTTCTCGGGCTGGGCTTCCTACCGGTCACGAGATCCGCAATGTCGCGTTGATCTCGTTCGACGGTCAGTTGGCCATCCGCACGGATCAGGTCGATCCGCTGGACCCCAGCAAGGGAATCAGCGCGGATAAGCAGGCGCGGGTCACAATCGACGCGGGGGTACCGACCAGCCACATCACCACGCTGCCCGCGGTCACCGAGACCGTTTCCTTTCCCGTGACGTGGACCGGATCCGACGATCCGGGCGGTTCGGGCATCCGCGGCTTTGACGTTTACGTATCGGTTAACGGCGGCGCGTATGCGAGATTTCTCACGAACACTCCGCTGACTGCCGCGCTGTTCGAGGGTGCCGTCGGCAATGAATACCGCTTCTTCAGCGTGGCGATCGATAACACGGGGCAGCGCGAGCCGATTCCGGCGGCTCCCGACGCCGTAACGCGCATTCCCTCGCCCGACGTCTTGGGTCCCAGGATCAGCGGCGTGCGTCTCAACTCGTCGCAGTGGTCCCAGGCATTCCGCGACGCGGTCGACGTCGATGCCACGGGGCCGGCCGCGGGGGCCGGCTACCGGGCTTCCATCGGCGGCGGTCAGTTGCAGCCTGTCAGCTGGGTAAACGTCGATCAGATCGTCCTGCAATTCACGGAACACGTGCGCGGTTCCGGGCCCGGCGGCCAGCTGCTGCCCGGAGACTTTGCCGTCCAAGGCACGCGGCAGCCGGCCTATGCGATCAGTTCGGTCGACTACGATCCCACCCGGTTTCGTGCCACGCTTCACATGAGCGCGCCGCTCCACCGGGACAAGTACCGCATCATGGCCAACGATGCGGTGCTCCGTGACGGCGCCGGTAACAGGCTCGACGGTGAATGGACGGACAGTTCGACCATCGGCAGTTCCGGGGATGGCATCCCCGCGGGCATGTTTCTGTTTCGCTTCAACATATCGCCGGGCAACTTCAATTTGAGCGACGGCGGCGCCGTGGATCTGTTCGACTTGAGCATTCTGGCGAGCCGCTTTGGTGCCGGAGTGGGCTCGGCAAATTACAGCGTTTTTGCCGACGGCAACGGGTCGGGGGCTGTGGACCTCTTCGACATGAGCATCTTAGCCGCATCATTCGGGCAGGCACTCCCCGCCGAACCGCCCCTCTTGGCGGTGATCGGAGACGGGGAGTTCGCCACTCGGTCGACGCGGCTCTATTCTGGCGCGCGGGAGGCGGCGGATAGCGTGCCCTTCGACACGGGGGAGGCCCCCGAGTTGCCCGGCCGCGGCACAGCACCGCAGTGCGCCACGCCCATCGGCGCGGCGCGGGACGCCGGCGGATGGCCCTCGGCGCTCGATCTCGTTATCGCCACCGAAACAGACTACGTCTCCCGGGACGGCGAGGAAGAATCCATCTGGGACATCACGGAACCACGGTCACGTTCTGTACGGTCAACCGCGCGAGCCGGCTAGGGACCGGCTCGGGCAGCCGGTCGAACGCTCGGACGCTCGGGACGCCATCCGCACCGCGCTCCAGCACCAGCGGCCGATCGGACAAGTCCTCGTGATAGAACCGGCTGCTGGGAAAAATATCGGCGGGGTAGGTGAAATTGTCGAGCATCGCCAGAGCCACGCACAGCGCCGCGCCGGTGGCGCTCTCCAGCATTCCGCCGACCCAGCACGGGATCCCGGCCCGCGCACACAGGTCATGGATTTCGACCGCCGGCGTCAGGCCTCCGACACGCCCGGGCTTGATGTTCACAAAGCGGCAGCTTCCCAGTTCGCTGGCCAGCCGCGCATGCCGAGCGCTCGTCACCGACTCGTCGAGACACACGGGCGTGCGGATGGCGGCTTGCAGCCGAGCGTGATCCACAACGTCGTCGTGCGCGAGCGGCTGCTCGATCATGGCCAGCCGGAACTCGTCCAGCTGCCGGAACAGCTCGAGGTCCTCGATGCGATAGCCGCTGTTGCAGTCGATGTGGAACGTGTGCTCGGGAAACTCACGCCGGACCGCGCGTAACATGGGAACGTCCCAACCAGGGCGGAATTTGAGCTTAATGCGAGGAAACCGCTCGCCAACCGCCTGGCCGACCCCCTGCAATAATTCGTCGATCGAATCCAGGACGCCAAAATCGGCTCCCACGGGCACCGTCGAGCGGCTTGCGCCTAGCAATTCGTGCAGGGGTCGCCCAGTGCGCTTGACGGTCAGCGCCCAGTAGGCGGTATCGAGCGCCGCCTTCGCAAACGGGTTTCCCTTGTAGATTGCGAGCCGCTGCTGCAGCTGGCGTGGCGTCGTGATCGTCTGGCCGACGAGCGCCGGAGCAAGCCAATCGCGGGCCACGGCGAAGACTCCCCCGGCCCATTCCGGGCTGTAGCATGGCGCGGCCAGCGGCGACGATTCGCCCCACGCGTCCAGGTCGCCGCTCACCATGCGGCACAGCACGGCGTGGATCGCCGCGTCTTCGCCATACGCCGTACGCCAGGGATAGATCAGGGGCATTGCCACGTGATGCAGTTCAATGCGATCGATATGCATAGAGGTTCGCCGGAATTCCCAAAGCCATCTGCATGAGAGCACGCCGCCAGAGCATCGGGCATTTGTCGACCGCGTGCAAGTGTTGAGCGCCGGGCCGTCTCGTCCCCGGCAGCGGCGATTGCAGCTGCTGAGAAAATCACACCGGTCTCTTTACTTGGCTGCGGAAGTCACTACATTCGAGGACAGCTAGGCACTGTTCGGAAAGCCGCAGGCCTGACGCTCTAGCCCGCCCCAGGGGTAACGGGAGAGTGGAGAGTGGAGAGTGGACTTGAGGCGTCGCATTGCGGACCGTTTCTGGCAGAGTCTAGCGGTAATGGAACAGATGGGTAGAGAGACTTTCGCCCGATCTTTATCTTCCCGTCAGCGGGGCGAAGGGAATCACATCGCGGCAGGCCGTCGGTGAGACGCATAGGTTGCAGGTCCGTCAATGCGGATCGATGTACCGGCTGGGGTCGTTCGGAGAAGACCGCGCGCGGCGCGGTCGAGTCATGACGATCGCAGTCCTTGACCCAGGTGTTCACCCTTGGCCTGTGACCGGTATGATCCGGTGGGGAAGCTGCAGACGCGCCCGAACAGCTCAGATCGGATGAATCAAAGGTTGCTGTGTCGTTTTGCGCGGCAGGATAACAACTGTCGACGACGCGCCGCTTTCGTCGGCGTGGCCCAGGCGGAAATTGAGGACGGTGTCGGTGCGCGCACTCCGTTGCGTCACGTTGAGCCCTGGGGGCGGAATAAAGATCCGTCGATGCTGCGGCTCCGACGCAAGGAGCGGGCGGCGTTCGGAGGCCGCGCGCCGCACCATCTTCGCTCGGCAGACGCCAGGCGGGACCCCATCACGACCTGAGTACTTGCCTGTCCGGGGCGCGTTTTGACAAAGGTCAAAGCTCGCTGGCTGCGTTAGCCTTGCGCGCTTTTTCAGACGGAAACAACTCGACCATGCGCGAACGGGGCGGTAACCGAGAGGAACGGAGTGCGCGCCGAAGGCGTCCGGGCGGAATGGCGTGCCATGGCGGGGCCGCAGCAAGGCCGCGGCCAGCACGCCATGCTGTTGTGGCAGAGGCGTAGTGACATGGACCGGGATTTCGAGTAATCCTGGGATGTTTGTTCGTGTACATGTTCAGCACGCTTGCCCCGTTTGCTCCCTAACATGACCCACGCGATCGCAGAACGCAGAGTGCTGGTCACCGGCAGTGGAGGTTTCCTGGGGCGCGAGGTCTGTGCGCGGTTGCGGAATTACCGCCCTGCGGGGATCATCGCGCCGCGGTCGACGGAGTGCGACCTTCGCGATCCCCAGCAGATTCGGCAACTGCTGACCGCCGAGCGTCCCGAGCTGGTCATTCACCTGGCGGCGGTCGTCGGAGGCATCGGCGCGAATCGTGAGAACCCGGGGCGCTACTTCTACGAGAATGCCGTCATGGGCCTTCAGCTGATGGAAGAGTCGCGCCGTGCCGGCGTGCAGAAGTTCGTCGCGCTGGGCACGATTTGTTCCTATCCCAAGTTTACGCCCGTGCCGTTCAAGGAAGACGACCTCTGGATCGGATACCCGGAAGAGACCAATGCGCCGTATGGCCTCGCCAAAAAGATGCTGCTTGTGCAGGCACAAGCCTATCGCCAGCAGTACGGGTTCAACGCCATCACGTTGCTGCCGGTCAATTTGTACGGTCCCGGCGACAACTTCGACCCGCAAAGCAGCCACGTCATCCCGGCGCTGATTCGCAAGGCGGTCGACGCCCGACGTAGCGGTGCGGACTCGATTGAGGTTTGGGGTACGGGGGCTGCGTCGCGAGAGTTCCTGTTTGTACGGGATGCGGCCGACGGGATCTGCCTGGCGGCGAACGTCTACGACAAACCCGATCCCGTGAACCTCGGCTCCGGTCGCGAGATCACGATCCGTTCGCTGGCTGAAACGATCTGTGAGCTCTGCGAGTACCGCGGTAAGATCCGCTGGGACGCGACGAAGCCCGACGGCCAGCCCCGGCGTTGTCTGGATACCACTCGAGCGGAACGCGAATTCGGTTTCCGCGCGCGGACCTCGTTCCGGGACGGGCTGCTCGAAACAATCCAGTGGTGGGAAGACCAGTGCCGCAGGCGCTGAGATCTCTACAGGCCGCACAGACTCCGTTTCATCGGCGCGGATCTGACGGCTGCGCCCTTGTGATTGCGCATGGTTCGGACGGTGAATCTGGCGAACGCGGCTACGACGCAGGTACCTGCAATTGATCTCCTTCCTCGCTGAGTTCCTGGCCTTCCTCCGACATAACAAGAAATGGTGGCTCGCGCCCATCCTCGCGGTGCTGCTCCTGCTGAGCGGCTTCATCCTGCTGACTTCGACGGCCGCCGCCCCGTTCATTTACACTCTGTTCTAGGCCTGCACCTGTGACTTCTCCCACCGAATCGCAGCTCCGCTGGTTTGCCGCTGTCTGGTTTCCGGCCACTGCGGCCATGCTCGGCTGGATCGCTTACCCTTATTCCCGCGCGGCGGCGCTCGCCATCGGGTTCAGTGGTGCACTTCTGACAATCACGAGCCTGGCCGTGCCGCGCCTGCGGCGGCCGCTCTGGAACCTGACCTCCGCCCTCACGTATCCACTGGGTTGGGTGCTCTCCCGGACCGTGCTGACCCTGACTTATTTCCTGATTGTCACGCCGCTCGCCGGGTTGCTGCGGCTCACGGGCCACGACCCGTTGAGCCTCCGTCCAACCCCCTCGGCCACGACATACTGGCACCGTCGTCCTGCCCAGCGCCCCTTGCGCGACTATCTGCAGCAGTTCTGATTACGGCGAACCCGTGACCGCGATCCTCGGCATTTCGGCTTTCTTCCACGACTCCGCCGCCGCCCTGCTGGTTGACGGCGCACTCGTGGCGGCGGCGCAAGAGGAGCGCTTCACGCGCCGCAAGCACGACGCTGCCTTCCCGGTGAACGCGATTGCCTACTGTCTGGCCGAGGCCGGACTCAGCCTGGCGTCGCTCGACTACATCGGCTTCTACGAAATTCCGTTCGTCAAGTTCGAGCGGCTGCTGGAAACGTTCCTCGCGTACGCCCCGCGCGGGTGGCG
>JBFWYF010000390.1:0-6801 GCA_050186685.1 Pirellulaceae bacterium | reverse complement strand
CAGCGAGCTGCGTGTCTCTTCCAAGGTGGGCGACTGAAGTCGTCTTGCGAGGTTGGCGGTCTTCGGTATATTAGCTGGTTTTCCACGTGGAGATGTGCCGTCATCACGGTAGGGATCGGCGTCGCTCAATTGGCCAGCGTAGCTCAATTGGCAGAGCAGCTGATTTGTAATCAGCAGGTTGTGGGTTCAAGTCCCTCCGCTGGCTCTGAAAGAGTTAGCGGAGTCGAATGACCCGAAGCGAGTGGGCCGAGGTCATGGGGGGTTTCCCGAGCGGTCAAAGGGGTCAGACTGTAAATCTGATGGCTTAGCCTTCGTAGGTTCGAATCCTACACCCCCCACTGCATGTGGGAATGGTCCACCGGTGCGGGGCGGGTGGGTTGACGTTTGGCAGGTGAGCGCGGGTTGGTTGCTGGAGTTGCTTCATGCGGGTGTAGCTCAATGGTAGAGCGACAGCCTTCCAAGCTGTACACGAGGGTTCGATTCCCTTCACCCGCTTGGCCGAGATAAGAAGGTCGTCGAGACGGGCAAGAGTCGTCGAGGCAGGAAAGTGGCCGCGATGGGGAAAGCGGTGGATACGGAGAGTCAGCTGAAAGTGCTGGGGGGCGCGGAGGTCGCGACCGGCGGGACGGGCCGGGTGGCGACGGTTTGCAAGAATGTGGCGTCCGTATGGCGGGTGCCACGGTCAATCGCCGCGGAGGCGAGGACGAAGCCGCTGCTGTAGCTCAGCCGGTAGAGCGCGTCCTTGGTAAGGACGAGGTCGCGGGTTCGAGTCCCGCCAGCAGCTCTTTCGGTTTGTGGAATGTCAACTTATAAAGGTCACTTTCGTCGAGTTGTTTTTAGACACACATTAGAAGAGTAGGGTGTACGAGCATGGCCAAGGACGTATTTGTGCGGAGCAAGCCGCATTGCAATGTTGGGACCATCGGCCACATTGACCACGGCAAAACCACATTGACCGGTGCACTCCTGGCGGTACAGTCGGCGAAAGGGCTGGCGCAATTCAAGTCCTATGCCGATATCGCGAAGGGAGGTACGGTCCGCGACGACTCGAAGACGGTAACCATCGCGGTGGCTCACGTCGAATACGAAACCGAAAAGCGTCATTACGCTCACATCGACTGCCCGGGCCACGCGGATTTTATTAAGAACATGATTACGGGTGCCGCTCAGATGGACGGTGCGATTCTGGTGGTGTCCTCGGCGGACGGCCCCATGCCGCAGACGAAAGAGCACGTGCTGCTGGCTCGTCAGGTGGATGTGCCGGCCATCGTCGTGTTCATGAATAAGATCGATTTGGTGGACGATCCGGAGTTGTTAGACCTCGTCGAGATCGAAATTCGCGACCTGTTGAACAAGTACGAATTTCCGGGCGACGACATCCCGATCATTCGTGGTTCGGCGCTGCCGGCTTACCAGAATCCGTCGGATCCGGAGAAGACGAAGTGCATCAGCGACCTGCTGGATGCGGTGGACGCGTACATCCCGCAGCCGATGCGCGAAGAAGAAAAGCCGTTCTTGATGGCGATCGAAGACGTGTTCTCGATCGAAGGTCGTGGTACGGTGGCCACGGGACGTATCGAGCGGGGCCGCGTGAAGGTGGGCGAGGAAGTCGAAATTATCGGCCTGACGCCGGAAAAGCGGAAGACGACGGTGACGGGCGTCGAGATGTTCCGCAAGCTGCTGGATGAAGGCAAGGCGGGCGACAACGTCGGCTGCCTGCTCCGCGGTGTGAAGCGCGAGGACATCGAGCGCGGGCAGGTGTTGGCCAAGCCGGGTTCGATTACTCCGCATACCAAGTTCGAGGCGGAGGTGTACTGCCTGTCGAAAGACGAAGGCGGACGCCACACTCCGTTCTTCAGTGGCTATCGTCCTCAGTTCTATTTTCGGACGACCGATGTCACGGGCACGGCGAACCTGGTAGGTGCCGAGATGTGCATGCCCGGCGACAATGTCCGCGTGAGTGTCGAATTGCACAAGCCGATCGCCATGGACGACGGGGTGCGGTTCGCAATTCGTGAAGGTGGCCGGACGGTAGGTTCGGGTGTTGTCACGAAAGTGCTGGAATAAGTGGAGTCACTGGTTCGCCGTCGCGGTGAGCCGGTCGTGAGCGCTTTCGTACGGAGAGCGTTCCGGGAGGGGTGTAGCTCAATTGGCAGAGCACCGGTCTCCAAAACCGGGGGTTGCGAGTTCGACTCCCGCCGCCCCTGCCTTGTGGTTCCTGTAGCTCCGTGTGGAGAGATGGCAAGTTCGGACGCTCGCATGGACGGCGGGCGAGAGGAAGCAGGGTAGCATCCAATGAGTAAAGAACGAGCTATGGCCGCGAATTCGCTGATTGGTGAGATGTTCCAAGTAGGGCTGTACAAGCCCAGCCAGGGACGCGTGACGCGGCAGGCCACCTGCGGGACGTTGTGGGTGGTGTCCTTGATTGCGGCGTGGCGCATCTATTCGCTGCTGTATTCCCACCCGACGTTGCAGTACCTGCTGCCGTTCGTGTTGATTGTGTTTGCCTTTTGGGCAAGCTATCGGTTGGTCAACTATCCGCGTTTTGCCGATTTCCTGATCGCCGTGGAAGCTGAGATGAATAAGGTTTCCTGGCCGTCCTGGCCCGAGCTGACGCGCAGTTCCTTTGTGGTGATCTTTGTAATGTTTGCGCTGGCCCTGATACTGCTGGTGCTTGACAGCGTGTGGACGCTGCTGTTCCGCGACGTGCTGGGAATCTTGAAGTAGAAACTGCCAGAGAATCCGGGATCAGGTGCCTATTGTGTCAAGCCAGCCTCATGACAGAGACCCTTCCGAGCTAGATGCCCATGCGGGGGCACCCGCCGAGGCATTGACGACGGGGCCGGGTGCGCCGAGGGAGGGTGCGCCCGAGCCGGGTACGTCGGGGGACGGTGGGTCCGGGCCGGTCGCGGAAGAGGTGGAGAGCCGGTCCAGGGTGGCCGGGACGAGGGCGGGCGCAGGCGAGTCGGCTAGAGCGGACGACAATGCGGGCGGCGACGATGCCGTGGATGAAGACCACGACGCGGAAGACCACGACGCGGAAGACCACGACGCGGAAGACCACGCGGACAGTGACGACGATGTAGAACCGCTGGAGCTCATTGCTGAGCCGCCGGCCGACGAGGATTTGAGCACCGACTGGTACATCCTGAAAGTGCAGGTCAATCGCGAGGACTCGATTCGGGACGCCTTGCAGCGGCGGGTCAAGATCGAAGGTTTTGACCGGTTTTTCAAAGAGATTGTGGTGCCCACGGAGGACGTGGCAGAGTTTACCAAGACGGGCAAGCGCCGGATCGTGAAGCGGAAGCTGTATCCAGGCTACATCATGGTGAACATGCACATCAACGAGGAGACGTGGTTTCTGGTGCGCGAGACACCGGGGATCGGCGATTTCACGGGGTCGGCGGGGAAGCCGACGCCGATGAATCCTCGGGATGTCGAGCGGATTCTCCATTTGGGCAAGTCGGCGGACGAGAGCGATACGCACGTGAAGACGGCGATTCCGTTCCGCCAGGGAGATCGGGTACGGGTGAAGGAAGGCTACTTCCAGAATTTTGAAGGGGACGTCGAGTCGGTCGACGAGGCCAACGGTCGAGTGACGGTGATGATCAATATTTTCGGCCGCTCCACGCCCGTCGAGCTGGAACATTGGCAGATTGAGGCGGTCTGAGGCGGGTTAACGCGTTCGGGTTCTGCGGTCGACGCGGGCAGGCCTGAGAAGACGCCGTCGCGGGCATAGGCATTTATTCGCTGGAATCGAGGCTATGGCAAAACAAGTAGTGGGACAGGCGAAGTTTCAGGTGCCGGGCGGTCAGGCGACACCGGCCCCTCCCGTAGGTACGTCGCTGGGCCGATTCGGTATTAACCTGGGGCAGTTTGTCCAGCAGTTCAACGACCGCACGCGGGAGTACAACGGTACGCCGATTCCCGTGATTGTGACGGTATACAACGATCGCTCGTTCGAGTTTATCTGCAAGAGCCCACCGGCGTCGTCGTTGCTGAAGCAGGCGGCGGGGATCGCGAAGGGTTCGGGCACTCCGAACAAGGAAAAGGTCGGCAAGGTTACGCGGGCTCAAGTGGAAGACATTTGCCGGAAGAAGATGGAAGATTTGAATGCCCGGGACTTGGACCATGCCCGGCGGCTGATTGAAGGGACGGCGCGCAGCATGGGGATCGACGTCGTCGAAGCGTAGAGGCGGGGATTCCGTTTACTGAGGGTGACATGGCGAAGCAATCGAAGCGGTATCGGGCATTGGCGGCCAAGGCGCCGGGGGACGACTCGCTGCCGCTGGCCAAGGCAGTGGAGATGTTGAAATCGTTTGGTACGACGAAGTTCGACCAGACGGTCGAGATCCACCTGCGGTTGGGGATTGACCCCAAGCAGGCGGACCAGCTGGTGCGTGGCTCGGTGGTGTTGCCGCACGGCATTGGCAAGTCCCAGCGTGTGGTCGTGTTCGCTAAAGGCGAGTTGATCGACGCGGCCAAGGAGGCGGGTGCCGACGTGGTCGGGCAGGAGGACTTGGCGGAGCGGATTAAAGGGGGCTGGTTGGAATTCGACGTCTGCATTGCCACGCCAGACATGATGGGGCTCGTGGGTCCGTTAGGGCGCGTGCTAGGGCCGCGCGGCTTGATGCCGTCTCCGCGTGCGGGGACGGTGACCGCGGATGTCGGCAAGGTGGTCCGCGAGTACAAGGCGGGCAAGGTCGAGTTTCGCAACGACGACGGCGGGAATGTCCACGCCGTGGTCGGTAAGCTGAGTTTCGATGCTCAGAAGCTGCAGGAGAATATCCGGGCGTTTATCGACTACATCCAGGCGTTGAAGCCGAGCGGCGTCAAGGGCACCTACATGCGGGGAGTCTCGGTGTGCGCGACGATGAGTCCCGGAATTCGGATCGCGGCTTAGCCAGTCGGGCGGGCGCGGGTCGCGGTTTGGACGGCGGTGGCGGGCGGGTTGAGCATCAAGCGGGTAGATATAGATCATGAGCAAGTACGTCAAGAATTTGGGAGTGCAGGACATTCAGCAGCGGCTGCGAGGAGTCGCGGATGCCCTGGTGGTGAATGTGATTGGCTTGGACTCGGGCAAGACCTTCCTGTTGCGGAGGAAGCTGCGCGATAAGAACATTCACTTGCTGGTGGTCAAAAACAGCTTGGCGAAGCGGGCGACGGAAGGTACGTCGTTGGCCCCGGCGTTTGACAGCCTGGAAGGGTCGTCGGCGATTTGCTGGGGCAGCGAGGATTTCATTTCGCTGGCCAAGGAAATTGTCGCAATCAACAAGTCGGGCGAATTCGAGAAGTTCGAGACCCGCGGTGGGGTCATGGACGGCTCGAAGCTGACGAGTGAGCGGGTGACGGAAGTCAGCAAGTGGCCGAATCGCGAAGGGCAATTGAGCATTCTTTTGGGACAGATCCTGTCGCCGGGTAGCCGGCTTCTGTCGCAGATTGGCGGTCCGGGCGGCGCGTTGATGAGTCAGATCAAGCAGAAATCGGAAGGCGAGGAAGCGCCCGTGGAGTCGCCGGCAGCCTGAGATAGGAATCCCTACCGCGCGGCGTGGTACGTAGCGGGAACGGCGGCGTCCGCTGGCCGGCAGGATTTCGGGCCGGACCAGTGCCGCGGGGGTGTCTGGATTCAATTGATTTGTAATACCGTGAGTCTGCGTCGCATGGTGTGGCGCCGGCCAAGTTTTCAGCGAAAGGAACTAAACGAACATGTCCGAATCCGCTACACTGGAAATCGCCTCTGACCTGAAGGACCTGGGTGACAAGATTGCCAACCTGACGCTCAAGCAGGCCAAGGAGCTGAGCGACTACATCGAGAACGCCTACGGGATCAAGCCGGCCGCGGGGGGTGGTGTGATGATCGCCGCCCCGACGGATGGTGGAGGCGGCGCGGCCGCAGCCGCCGTCCAGACCGAGTTCGATGTCGTGTTGACCGGCTTCGGCGACAAGAAGCTCGATGTCGTGAAGGTGGTCAAGAACATCACGGGCGCATCGTTGATGGATGCTAAGAAGCTGGTCGAGGGAGTGCCTGCGAAGATCAAGGAAAAGGTTTCCAAAGAGGACGCCGAGAAGGTGAAGGCCGAATTGGAGAAGGCTGGAGCTTCGGTCGAACTTAAGTAAGCCGCTAATTCTGGTGCACGTTGGCGGGTCGGCTTCACGGAGGTGAGCCGATCCGCGGGTGGGTCACGCTTGTTGAACACTGCCCTTGGCTTCAAGTGGTTGTTCGTGCGTGCGAACTGCGGCGAAGCTGCGCGCCGAGGGCGCGGCCGTGCCGCGGGAGTACCGGTCTTTCCGTGCACATGTATCTGGCAGCTGCCTTGCGCAGCTGACCGTCCCTGCCGGGTGAGGTCCAGCGCGGTTGCGGGGCGGGTTCTTTCTGTGAACACGGTGTGTCTTTAAACACGGAGCGATGTGGAATGGCGACGCCTGTGCAACGTCGGCTTCAACCCAAAGAGTCCAAGCGATTCGGCAGCGGCCGCGAACAGTTCGCGATCCCCGACTTGACTCGCATTCAGACGGTCAGCTATGCGGCGTTCTTGCAGGAAGACGTCTCCGGTGACAAACGGAAGGAAACAGGGCTCGAGGGAGTGCTGCGCGAGATCTTTCCCATCGAGAGCTACGACAAGCAGATCACGCTGCAGTTCCTGAAATACGACCTCGGCAAGCCCCGCTACACTCCCGATGAGTGCCGGCAACTCCGACTGACGTATGGCAGGCCGTTTCGCATCTGGCTGCGTCTGAACCGCGAGCTGCCCGTCGAAGAGGAAGTGTATCTGGGGGACATCCCCGTCATGCTGGGTGGCG
>JBFWYF010000389.1:0-6815 GCA_050186685.1 Pirellulaceae bacterium | reverse complement strand
TCGCCACAAGCCCGCCTCGCTCTTAGATCCCGGATCCAAAAGCGAACTAAGGTACTCGGGCAAACTCCTCCAAGAATGGCGGAGTTTCATGCGCCCATTACTGGCCCGTTTTGGGCGCCCACTGACAGCTGCGTGAGAATCCTGAGTGCGTGCGTATCCGAGACAAAGACGGACGCACTCCCCTGCACTACCCGTACAGGGACACGCAGCATGGCGCCCAGATCATCGAGCTTCTCATCGCCCACGGCGCCGACACGAGCGCCAAGGACAACGAAGGCCGCACTCCCGCCGACCAGATGCTGCAAAATGGCCGCCGGGATCTGGCAGAGGTTTTGCGCCGGCACGGCGGCCACTCAGCATGAGTGGTGCAGTTACTGGATCGCACGGCGCACACGTCAGAGGCCGTCACGTCAGAGATCTGGTTTCGGCGCAAACGGGGCGAAGAGATTTGAACTGTGATAATTTGTTGGCAAGTAATGGGTTAACGAAAAATGACGATCGAGATTGTAGTTGACGCAACTTTTCGAATCCACGTAATAGCCCGACAGGACGCCGCAACCGGCTGCTAACCAAAGAGTAACAGCTCGCCACAATGAATGTGGCGAGCTGTTTTGATTTCAAGTCGGGGCGACAGAACACCAATTGAACCTTTCCTGGCAGGCGTGGCAAGCTGGGAGCCATGCCCCCATCGTCGTGAAGGAGTACGCCGACTCGTTTGAAAAGACAAATCTCGAAGAAACTCTGAGGAAGCTGGGCGTCACCGAATTGCTGGTGGGCGGGATGATGACGCAGAACTGCGTGACGCACACCGCCATCTCAAAGGCCGCAGAGAAATACGACGTGACGATCCTGCCGGACGCCGGGCAAATGCTCCTCGGCAGGTTGGGCTTCTAGTGGGTCACTTGTTTCCTGAGCAAGTGCAAGGTTTGGTAGCATTGAAGCAGCGACTATTCCGCCAGCGGTGCTCCTATTCGAGAACAACTCTCTGATCGGACAAGCGAAACGAGAAACTCATGCAACCGTCGTTCAGGAGCCAAGGACGAATCGAGAACGATCTGGCACCGGAGCGATGTAGAGGATCAGCCTCTGCGATTCGAATTGCTTCTTCCAGCGATGGCACGTTGTAGATGAGCAGACCGTCTCCAGACCACGAATCCGGTTCCTCGTTGAAGAGTGGCCCCGCCATGAAGAGGGTTCCGCTGGCTTCCAGTGTTCCGAGGTACTCCAAATGAGCGTGGATATGTTCCTTGAGCGGACCAAATCCTTTCTTCGCCGTGGAAGTCACGACATACAAGCTCTTCCGCAGTCGCCCTTCGCTTGCTTTCAGCGCATCGGTAACGGGCTTGGTTTCGCGCATAATCCGCTCCTATTTTTGGATGCTTGGCAAAAGATCGCCGAAAAGAATCCCAAGAAGTTGCCCGCCTTCCGGTCGGCTCCAGTCCTGTGCAAGCTCGGCCATCAGTGTGTTCGTTGCCGTCAGCACGACTCCTTCACGCTCCATGCGACGACGAGACATCTCTTCCGACAATTCGAATGGAGAACCCGATGCATCCATTACGGCTTGAACGAAATAACCTTCTCGCACTGCACTGATCGCCGGAAACACCAAGCAAACGTCGGTTGTAACCCCTGCCATGATAAGGTGCTGACGATTCGTTTTTCGCACCGCATTGACAAAGTCCGGGTCATTCCATGCGTTTACAACACCTTTGCGTCGGACTCGGCTCTCGAACTCAACAGGTAATAGCTCTTGCAGTTCCGGCATCAGCGGCCCCTGAAAGTTCTCTTCTTGCGAGCTTGTAAGAACCACAGGCATTCCAAGAAGCTTCGCCGTCTTGGCCAGTGCCATTGCGTTTCGCCTGACCAATTCGACCGAGAGGTTCTTGATGAGTTGCATTGTGCCCACTTGATGATCGATGAGCAGCAATGCTGACGTGGAAGGGCTGAATGGCGGATCAAGGCGAGTCATGAATGGAGTCTCCGTTACGAACGGACGAGGATGGCTACGAAGCGAAAACCGGGTAGTCGGTGTAACCGTTCTCACCGCCGCCATAGAACGTCGCAGGATCGGCAGCATTCAGGGCGGCTCCTTTTGCGAATCGTGTTGGGAGATCAGGGTTAGCGAGGAATAGACGAGCAAACGACACGAGATCGGCGTCTCCACGGGCCAGTACGGCTTCGGCCTTCGCTTGGTCGTAATCCTGATTGACGATCAGCGTCCCCTCGAAGTGCGGACGGAAAGCCGTCACGGGAATTGCTTTGCCGCCATGCCGGAGATCGGAGGCGCTTGCTTCCATGATGTGGATGTAGCCGATACCCATCTTGCTCAAGGCAGAGACTACGAATGAGAAAGTCGTGATCGGGTCGCTGTCACGCATGTCGTTGTACGTGTTCGATGGTGACAGTTTCACTCCCACACGCTCTGCTCCCCAGACTTCCACTGCGGCGGCAGTCACTTCTAGCAGGAACCGTGCCCGATTCTCGACCGATCCGCCATACTCGTCCTTACGCTGGTTCGCCCCGTCCTGAAGAAACTGATCCGGCAAATAGCCGAATGCTCCGTGAATCTCCACGCCGTCGAATCCTGCCGCCTTGGCGTTCTTCGCTCCCTGTCGGTACTGATCGACGACGCCCGGAATCTCGGAAATCTCCAGCGGACGAGGAGTCTCAAATGGGACGCCACCGTCGCCTCGGAACTGAAGCGTTTTTCCATTGATTGCAATCGGCGATGGCGCGACCGGCAATTCGCCGTTGTGGAAGAAGGAGTGCGAGACTCGACCGCAATGCCAGAGTTGCAGAAAGATGCGGCCACCAGCAGCGTGTACGGCGTCGGTAACACGTTTCCAGCCAGCGACTTGCTCCAAGGAATGAATCCCCGGAGTGGCTGGGTATCCGACACCTTGCGGGGACACCTGAGTTCCCTCGGCAACGATGAGTCCCGCCGAGGCTCGCTGCCGGTAATATGTGGCATTGAGTTCCGTGGGAACCCCCTTGTCGCCGGAACGGCATCGTGTCATCGGTGACATCACCATGCGATTGGGAAGTTCGAGAGTGCCAAGTCGGCGAGGGGTCAAAAGGCTGCTCACACCAGACTCCGTTAAGGCTGCGTTAGGGTGATGGTCTTCTTTGCCGAGAATTATCGGGTTATTGTAATGGGCGTGACAAGTAGGAACTTTCTGGTGCCCTAGGCACTTACGGGAGACCATCAATGGGCAAAGGCCACGAACCGTTGTGCATCCTCGATGAGGACTGTCCACTGCGGCAAATGTTCGATCTGGTTGGAGATCGCTGGACGAGCAGCGTTCTCTTCGTGATCGGTGAAGACGTAAAACGCTACAGCGATCTCCAACGACAGATTCCCGGTGTCAGCAAGAAGATGCTGACGCAGACCTTGAGAAGGCTGGAGCAAGCCGGTCTCGTCTCACGAAAGGTCTATCCCGTCGTGCCGCCACGAACGGAATACCGCTTGACGGCGATGGGTAAGAGCATTTTGCAACCCGTGACGGCCTTGGCGGACTGGGCGGTGAAGCACCAGCGTGAATTGAGACTCATGCGGAAGAGGGGCAGGGACAAAGAGTAAGGGTCTGCGCCGCCGTGCCACGAGTGACGGTGCAGAAATCGGCAGACTTGTGAAACCTGCAATCGTGAGGCAGGGTAAAGATTTCATGAAGGAATTGTTGACCTGAGCGACAGCAGCCGAGGCCGAGAAATGGCTCGTGTTCGTTACAAAAGTGCGTTGTTTGTCAGTCTCGCCGTTGGACTGGCTGCTTGGGCGGCATGGGCCGACTCGCCGAAGACGACCTTACCATCGCCGCTGCATCCGGGCCGTTTCACGTTGACGATCAAGTCCGGCGGTTACGACCGAGTTGCACACATTCATGTTCCAAAGGGGTGCCAAGCGGAGGACAAGCCACCGCTCGTGTTGCTTCTTCACGGCGGCGGTGGAGGAGGAGCCTCCATCTTGGACACGGACGGCTGGGCTGCAAAGGCCGACAAGGAAGGCTTCTTGGCCATCGCCCCCGACGGTCTGGGTGCTGCGCCGAACCTGCTCACGAATTTCAGATTGAACCCGATGGTCTGGAATTCCGGCCAGCTTCGTGCCGGTTCACCACGAGCAGCAATCGATGACGTGGCGTTTTTCCGACAACTGCTCGATGACCTCAAAGAGAAGACGCCGTACGACGAGGACCGGGTCTATTGCGTCGGGCATAGCAACGGCGGCGGCATGACCTTGCGAGCAGCAACGGAATCGTCGGAGCGATTTGCGGCGATTGGCATGGTGGCGGGACTGTTGGCCGTCGAAAAGCCGCAGCCGAAAAAACCCATGCCGACGCTCTACATCATCGGCACGAAAGACCCGCTCGTCCCTGTGGACGGGGGCGAGGTCAAGACCCCGTGGGGCGTCCGTCAGAATCCGCCCATTGCAGAACCACTGTCGAAATGGGCCACGGCCATCGGTTGCGAAGCCGAGCCACGGGTCATTTCCGATAAGGACAGGATGAAAAAGGTTGAGTATCCCTCGAAAACGGGTGGTCCCAAGTTGACCGTCATTTATGTCGAAGGACATGGACATCATTGGCCGGGAGCCAAGGCCGCTCTGCCCGACAGCATCATGGGACCGAACACGAACATCTTGAATGCGACCGATACGATCTGGGAGTTCCTCAAGTCGTGTTCGAAGGATAAATGAAGAGTGCCGGAGTTCAGCCGTCAATCTTTCTCCGAAGTTGCTGCACTTCGGCCTCCAGTTCCGCAATCCTTCCTTGCAGTTGCCCGATGACCGGAGCCACCTGCTTCTGCGAGAACCGCTTGTGAATGTGTTGCGGGCAGTTCACGTCCCACGCCTCGATCTGGAACAGGATGGCCCGCTCGACTTTGCCGGGATACTCTGGATCACGCAGTCGGTCGAGAAGTGCCGGATCGTCTTCCACCACACGGGCATTGCCCCAGAGTTTGATGCGACGGCTGCGGGCGTAGTCCATCAGGAAGATGAACGCCTTGGGGTTCTCGGACAGATTGCCAAGCGTGATGTATTGCCGATTGCCGCCGAAGTCGGCGAAGCCCAAGGTTTTCTCATCCACCGCCTTGAGGAAGCCCGGCGAACCGCCCCGGTACTGGATGTACGGTTGTCCCTCAGCGTTCGCCGTTCCGAGATAGAACATATCCAGTTCAGCGAGGAACGCTTCCAGTTCCGGGGTTACGGTCGTCTCCCAACTCCCGCCAGATTCCATTCGGGCATAGCTGAACCGAGAGCCTTTCTTTGTTTGAATGGCCTTCACCGTGGGAGTGAAGGCAATGTCGCTGGAAAACGAACGCATGGCAGGAGTCCTCCGAACTTGCAGGTGTCTGGTCGACAGTGGGCGAGTTGATGGTCAGCGGACGGCGGGAATCCCGGCGTCATCAGCGGGTCGTGGGCCGAGAGCAGACCAGCGGAACCTCCGCTCGCTTTCCTGAATCGGCACGTCGTTGATGCTCGCCTCCCGCCGCCGCATCAGTCCGTCCTCGTCAAATTCCCAAAGCTCGTTACCATAAGCCCGAAACCACTGACCAGCCGCATCGTGGTACTCGTACTGGAAACGAACGGCGATTCGGTTGTCCGTGAAGCTCCACAGGGATTTCGTGAGACGGTAGTCGAATTCCCGTTCCCATTTGTCGGTCAGGAACGCTCGAATCTGATCCCGACCTCGCAGGAACTGATCCCGGTTTCGCCACTCCGAGTTTTCCGAATAGGCGAGTGCCACACGCTGCGGGTCACGGCTATTCCACGCATCTTCGGCGGCTCGAACCTTGGCGGTTGCGGTTTCCAGCGTGAAGGGCGGTCGAATGATGGTCATGGCAGACTCCGTTAGAGAGGATATTGAGCTGAGGAAAATCGTGTGCTTGGCGAACCAAGCACACGATCCGATCACCAATTGCTCAATGCACCGAGCAGGCAGCGGTTCCGCAGGTCGAAGTCGAGCAGGCTTCCACCGGCTCGGCCTTGGGAATGTCGAGTTCCGTGTCGGCCACGTTGTTGAGGAAATTCGTGAAGCAGCCCAAGACGACGCTGGCGACGATTTCCACGATTTCGCCATCGCCATACCCCGCCTCACGGACAGCGGCGAGTTGTTGGTTGCTGACCTTCCCCCGGCTTTCCAGCACGTTATGGGCGAACGCCAGTGCCGCCTTGGTGCGACGGTCTTCGGAATTGCCCGTGCGACCGGCGAGAATGTCGGCAACAGACAGACCCGCCGAGGGAGCCACGGCACTTAGGATCGACGTGCAGTAGTCGCAGGAATTCGTTTCGCTGGTCGTGAGCTTCACTTGGTTGTGCAGCTTCGTGCCGATCTTCGCTCCCCCCATCGCCGTGCTGAAGGCGAGAAAGCTGTCGAGAACGGCGGGCGAGTTCGCCATCACCTTGGCGGTGTTGAGGACGACGCCGAAAGCTTGCTGCACGGTTTCGAGCAGTTCCTTGGTGCGGCCCTGAGCGACTTGCGGATTGACGGAATTGAGGCGTTGCATGGTCATGTCTCCTACGGTCATGAAAAACGCTTGAGGTCTACAGCCGGGCAACACACCCGGCTCAAAGGTTCTGAAAGCAGAAAGTACAGACAGGTCTGTATTGTCTTGGGCGAAAAGAAAATCATCGGGTTACTTGGTCAGTTGCTTGCCGAGGAAATCCCGAATCAACGAGGCGATCACCGCTCCGTCTACCTTCCCCTTGTGACGCGGCATCGCGGGGCGCGTAGGTAATACCGCCACACCGTAATGCTCGCAGAATGACCGCATCTTGGGATTGAGTTCCGGCTCGAACCAATCGACACGTTTCACTGCCG
>JBFWYF010000388.1:0-6832 GCA_050186685.1 Pirellulaceae bacterium | reverse complement strand
CCGGGGCGGTCGTGGGCAGTTTCACCTCGACCGATGTGGATGCCGGCGATACGCACACATACACCCTGGTCTCTGGCGACGGAGACACAGGCAACGCCGCGTTCACGATCGACGGCAACAAGTTGAAGACGACAGACGCCCTCAATTTCGAGGCGCAGAGCAGCTACGAGATTCGGGTGCGCAGTACGGATCAGGGCGGCTTATCGGCCGAGCAGACGTTCACGATCGACGTCACCGGCGTGAACGAGGCGCCGGCGGCCTTTTCCCTGGGTAGCAGTAGCGTGCTGCAGAGCCAGGTTATCGGGACGGTGGTGGGCGTCTTGTCGACGATCGATCCCGATGCCGGCAACACCCATACGTACTCGCTGGTGTCCGGTGAAGGCGACAGCGGCAACGGGGCCTTTGTCATCGTCGACAATGAACTGCGGACGGCTCAAATCTTCGACTTTGCCACGCAGAACAGTTTCTCCATCCGCATCCGGAGCACGGACCAGGACGGGCTGTTCGTTGAGCAAGTGTTGACGATCAATATCCTGGAGTAGTATCGATGTAACCGAACGACGACCGGCGGATCTGGCTCGTTCCCGCCAGGAGGCGGCTTCACGTCGCCGAAGGGCGGGACGGGCGATCCATAGGAGCGGGACGTACGGCTCGAGCAGGGACGTGCCAGCGCTTTTCGAGTTGCAGGAGTTGGTCCTCAAGCCACTGCTCGAATTGGCAGAACCCTTCCTGCGCCGCGTCAGGGAGCGTCCACCCTTGGGCATCTACGACGACGGTTCTCTTCGTGCGTGACATCGCTCCTCTCCTCTCCACGCGGAAGAACAAGACTCCGGTGGAAGGACCTGATTGCCGCGTACAATCCTTTTTCGTAATCACGCCGAGAAAGTTGTCAAAGAAAGAGCCCAAATCTCCGCAATGGCCCCGGCGTCGAACGGCTTATGCTCTTGCGCGAAAATATGGCGATTAGTATCCGAGGCCAAGGCCATCGAGACGGCCGGTACCGACGGTGCCATCGGTAATCTGGAACATTTCTGGATAGCGTTCCGCCCAGCCACGGTTGCCGGCGGGGCAATATTGACGGCCATTTCCTTCGATAGCGGCAATGGTGGGAATGCGGGCCGAAAGGCTGGCAGAATGCAGGAACGAGGCGCCGACGCACGTCAAATCCTGGACGCAGAGAAACAGGCGGTACTTCTGCGCAGCCGCACCCATGAGCAAGGCTTCGGTGTGTCCTTTACAGGCCTTCAGTGCGACGCCCGAGTAGCCCTGCTCGCGGGCGAGCAGCAGGCTTTCGAAGTCGACAAGCGATTCATCGATGACGACCGGCTTGATACGGGCGGCGGCATGCATGCGGTTTTCCGGGAACCGGCGCAAGTCGCGATGGGTCGGCTGCTCGATGTACTGTGCTCGTGCCAAGGCGGCCGGCGCCACCTCCTGAACTCGCCCCAGGAAATCGAGCACGTATTGGACGTTGGGACACTTTTCGTTGAAATCGAGCGAGTAATGCCAGGTCGAGCATCCCCTCCGCTGTTGGGCCTCGGCGGCCACGGCGTCGACCGCGGCGACACGCCGTACGTCCCAATCGAGGTCGTCCCCCGCCAGCTTGATCTTAAGGTGGGTTAAACCGTTATAAGCAATCCACTCGCCGAGCGTCTCCGGCAGACCGTCGCCTACCGGCGTCTGCACATCGCCGGACGACAACGGATCCAGAGCGCCGACGAGATGATAGAGCGGTATGCGAGCTTTCGGTTGGCGTAACGTGTAGCGATCGAGGTACTCGCCCGCGAAATCAGCATTCAGATAGTGCCCCAGGTCCGCGTTCACGTACTCCTGTCCCAGCAGGTTGTATGCGTTCGCCCCGAGCGCCTTGCCGTAGGCGTCATAGATCGCGGCCTCGACGGGGCTTGCAGCCACAAGTTCTGCCAGCCGAGGTAGAGGTTCGGCGAGTTCCAGAGCCTGAACGACTTCACGGCTGAGATCGGGATGTGTCGCCGCGATGTCGTGCGTCAATTCGAGGGGATGACCGACTCCTTGGTAGCTCCCAAGCCGCCGCACGAGCCTGTCGACAAATCCCAGCATCGCGGCCAGCGTCTGCTCGCCGGTACAGCGGGAGGTCGGCCAGGCCCAGGCGTTACCCATCGGCATCGAGCCCAGCCCCTCGGCGCGACGTCCGTCCCGAGTTTCGACCGTAGCGCGCACATCGACCACGACGGCGTCCGTGACGACACGCCCGCCGAACTTGATGGGAGTCCGGTAAGCGATGCGTTCCTGCGACCAGGTAATCTGCTTTAATGCCACATCGGTCAGTTTGGTCATGTCCGTGCCTTTTCCGCTGGGAACGGTGCTGTATCAAGAACCGAAGTCTTCGTCCCGCAATTCCATGCAATAGTGAATCTGTCGAGCCACTTCCCGAAATCCGGCGGAAGGGTAGAGCGACTGGCCGATCGGATTCTGCTGCAACGTCTCGATCCGCGCGTGCCGGATACCCTGGCGGTAGAAATGGCGACACGCGTGGTCGATCAATGCTCGCCCCACTCCCTGGCCCCGCACCGCAGCGTCGACGGCCAGATTCGGAATGAATCCCAGCCCCGCCTCGTGATCGATGAATGTGGTGATGTAACCGACAATCTGACCGCCCGATTCAGCGACAAAGATCCCTGCCGGATCCCGCTCGGCGTCCTGGGCGATGTGCCGGGCCTTTCGCCAGCGCCAGTCGCGCCCCTGGATCGGGCCGAACTGCTGCTCAATGTTGCGTTCAATCGAAACCGGTTCGAACGCTTCCACCGTAATTTCCTGCAATCGTGGCAGGTCGGCCGGACGGTAGTTTCGAATCTCAGTGGCCATGTGAATGATCTTCCCCTGGTCAGCGCTCTTCGGTGCTGATCCTAGTGCAGATGAGCGGCGACTGCCACCCGCGGTGCCGGCTCGGAGAAAATTCCAAAGGTCGAACCGCAAGCGGCTCTATCGGAATACCAAGTAGCCGCAACCGGTGAGTTGCCCTGGGGACGGCACGGGTGTGGACCATGCCTGGGATGCGGCTCCAGGGATCGTCCGCACGATGTTGAGTCCCCAGGGGGCCGATTCAGGCGTCAACGGGGCGGGGGTGAGCGCGTTCAAGGGAATAGCCACCTCCACACACCAGGCTTCTGGCGTGTGATGCGTGACGACGTGCCACGTCGGATTCCACTTGGATTCGGCCATGACCTCCTCGCGGGTCAGTCCGCGGTGGTCGATGGCGAAACGGAATCCGGACGCATAATCCCGATCCGTGTCGACGACAAACTCAACTCGATCTTGCCCCGGCCGCAGCGCGTCGTGCGTTCTCGGTTCACTGGCGGCGGAATACGCGATTCCCGGCACCTTCTGGCAACGGGCGCCAAAATAGAGAAAACCCTCGTCGTAGGCGAATCGGACTTCTGTGGCCGGCCCCGGACGACGGTCCATCGGGTGCAGTTCCGCAGGGGCGGCCGTCTGCCAGATCGGCTCGTCCAATACACCGTCCAGATACGGCTTCACGCCGGTCGACAGGCAGGTCAGCACGGGCCGTGGCGCGCGGGGCGCACTGCCTGCCAGCCACTGCTCGCCGCGTGCGCAGGTATGCCATTCCAGCGGCAAATTCGCGTTGGCCAGCGTGTCAATCGTGCGCGTCGCCGACGACGCATCACCCAAACGCCGGTAGATCGAAGCCAGCAGGAATTGGACCTCCGGCTCGCGAAACAGTGTCGAATTGGTTTGTCGGATGCGTTCGCCGCAATCCAGCGCGCTGCGAAGCGCTGCGGGGGTGGCCACTTCGACCGGCTGAGCCGGAGCCGCAGGTACCACCTCCTGAAAACTGGCCAGTTGCACTTCCGTGGGTGGCAACCTTGCCGGACCGGCGGCGCCTGCTGTCGATTGCCCGCCAGGCCGAGTCTGCTGCACAACGGCCGGCAGCATGCGGTCGGCAGCCGCCGAGAACGCATATTGGCACTCGGCGCTGCCGTAATGACGCAGCAGCCAGTCGAGCGATCCTTCGGCCAGCAGGTGATCCGGATGGCGTTGCAGGAATCGCTGCAGGATGTCCGTCGCCACCTGCCGATCACCCCGCCTGACTAGATTCTGCGCGAGCTCGACCAGTAACACTCCCGAGAAGTGAGGCGACACGCCGGCCGTCATGCGGTCGAGGTGAGGCCACAGCTCGGAAACGGGGCGAGCCGCGTCACTGGTTTGAACGACCAGCGCCTGAATTTCACGCTGTTGCTGCACCAGGCGCCGCAGCAGATCCAGATTGACTCCTCCGTACCGGACCGGAGCCCGTCGCGCGTCCCCGATAACGCTCGGCGGCAATCCCTGAAACAGACCCCGCGAGGCTGACTCGACGGTGCCGTGGGATTGCGACAAGCGCAACTCGATACTCTCGGGCGCGGGATCCGGCTCGGCGCTCAGCACCGCTCGGCTGATCATCGCGTACTGAGCCAACGTACACCCCAGTTGAATGGCGAGACGTTGCGTGTCGATCGTGGTAGGTCCCCGCTGCCCCAGGGGCATGCGGTTAAACGTCTTCTTGACGGTCCAAGGCTCCAGCCGAGCGACACGCAACTGCTGCGGAAAGGCGCCGGGATCCCCAGCTCGCTGGACCGCCTGCAACACCGTCTGAGCGACCGCATGCTCGAAGGGTTGCTGGCCATCCGGATGCAGGGCATCGGCGACCACCACGTCCGGACGCCACAGCCGGATCTGCTGAACCACTCTTTCCTCCAGCCGCTCCAGCGCCGTGGCCCGCCCGGCCCGATCCCAGTCCGCGGTGATCGCAGCGACGCTGGCCTCCGCGGCATCCGCTTTGGTCACCGGAAACGGCCATCCCGGCAGGGCAATCGACGCTCCAGCATACGAAGCGGCTTCGCGCGCCCGGTCGAACCAGGGCGTTTCGCGGGGCACATCGCCTCGGGGCATCGTCAGCAGGCTGACGACACAACTGTACCCCTCATCGGCTGCCGCCCCGGCATACAGTTCCCAGGGCACCCCGTCGATCCGGCTGAACATCCCAGCCAATGCCGCTCGCCGCACTCCCTGCCGCTGAATCTCCCAGCTCTTGCCACCGTCCTGGGTGGCGAGAATCGTGCCGCATGCTCCGACAGCCCATCCACACTGTTCATCCAGAAACCAGATCTTGCGGATCGGCAGCGACTGGCCCGTCGGCTGGCATTGCCATGTGGCGCCCCCGTCCGACGACAACACCACGCACGTTCCCGGCGAACCGGCCATCCAGCAGGAGCTGCCCCGCACCGCCACCGTATGCCAGTCGAACTCATGAGCCAACTCGGCAGGCAAGGGGCGTCGCGGCGCTTCCCAGCGTAGTCCACCATCCTGAGTCGTCAGCACCAGCCCCCCGTCTCCCACCAGCCAGCCACGCGGTCCATCCAGCATCAGCGCATGGATCTGGGGCAGGCCTGTCGAGGGCTTGCCAACCGGTTCGCATCCCCCCGACCCCGCCAGCCAAAGCATCGAATCCTGGTCCACCGCAATCAGCCGGTGGTCGTGCCGTGCCGCCGCGGTCACGAATGTCAGACGGTCGGACGACCCCTGCGAATTCCAGGTGAAACCGCCGTCGTCCGTATGCAAGGCACCACAGGGAAAAAGGGTGGAAGCATTCGACAGAGCCCAGCCGCGCCGCAAATCGCTCATCGCAATCCAACGCAAGGCAGGTACTCCGGGAGTCGTGACCCGTGTCCACCGGCGTCCCCCCGTGTCCGTTCGCAACAGGTAGGCCGACGACTTGTGTGTCGTGGGATGGATCCAACCGCCGGCAATCCACCCGTGCGTCGGTGAAACAAACCGAATGCACTCGAGGCGTGCCGTCGCCGGAGAATCGGTCAGATGCCAGCTGCGCCCGCCATCGTCAGTCGACCAGATCACGCCCCGCTCACCCACGGCCCAGCCCTTCAGACGATCGACAAAGAACACGTCGAGGAGCTCGGCGACCTGTAACATCTCACCCGGCGAACTGGGTGGATCCGCCAGCGCGGCGGCGGGCAAGACCAGCCAGCCAAAGAGCGTGACGATCCGACAACACCATGCCGCCCCTCGTGAGCGGGCAATATCATTTCCCTGGCAGTACATGAGTTCGTCTTCCGTGACTGGGGCGCAGGCGGCAATCGCTGTCGCAGGCGCCAGACTTCCTCCCGAACTGGCCGGCGGCCTGACCCGGGCGCATCGTCCCTGTCATCCATGCTTCCCCAGGTCTAGCTTAGCGGAGGAATTCTACTGTTCGTCCGCAGCTTGACCTAGAGCAACTCATTGCTCTGTTAAGACTTGAGCACGATGTGAGGCTTGCCCCCAGGAAAGCGCCCCCCACGGGGAGGCTGCACGGGCTGGGTGGCACAGTGCCACTCCCTCTGCCCCAGCTGGGTGGCACTGGCTTCGCCAGTGTTTTCCCGGGCTCTGGGCCAAGCGCCTCCCAGCTGGGCCGCACTGGCGGAGCCAGCGCCACTCCCTCTGCCCCAGCTGGGTGGCACTGGCTTCGCCAGTGTTTTCCCGGGCTCTGGGCCAAGCGCCTCCCAGCTGGGCCGCACTGGCGGAGCCAGCGCCACTCCCTCTGCCCCGGCTGGGTGGCACTGGCTTCGCCAGTGTTTTCCCGGGCCCTGGGCCAAGCGCCTCCCAGCTGGGCCGCACTGGCGGAGCCAGTGCCACTCCCTCTGCCCCAGCTGGGTGGCACTGGCTTCGCCAGTGTTTTCCCGGGCTCTGGGCCAAGCGCCTCCCAGCTGGGCCGCACTGGCGGAGCCAGTGCCACTCCCTCTGCCCCGGCATTGACCGAATCCAACCGGAACCAGTTAATGGTGGTCCAACGATCGGGCGT
>JBFWYF010000387.1:0-6835 GCA_050186685.1 Pirellulaceae bacterium | reverse complement strand
CGGACGGACGGCGATCGGCGAGGCCAGCTTCGCGCGGATCTCGTCCAGCGTCGGCTCGCGCTGTGTCCCCCATAGATCCTTACCATCGCAGCCCAGGCCAAAGCTGCCCACCTCGAGCCCTCGCAATGCCTTCTGAAACGACTCCTTGAAGGTACGGCCGATCGCCATGGTTTCCCCAACGCTCTTCATCTGCGTCGTCAGCGTCGCATCGGCCTCGGGGAACTTCTCGAAGGCGAATCGCGGAATCTTGGTGACGACGTAGTCGATCGTCGGCTCAAAGCACGCCTTGGTCTTGCGCGTGATGTCGTTCGGCAGTTCGTGCAGCCGGTAGCCAACAGCGAGCTTGGCCGCAATTTTGGCAATGGGAAATCCGGTTGCTTTCGACGCCAGCGCCGACGAACGGCTGACGCGCGGATTCATCTCGATCACGATCATGCGACCGGTGCGAGGATGAATCGCGAACTGGATATTGGAACCGCCCGTTTCAACGCCGATTTCCCGCATGACGGCGATGCTGGCATCCCGCATTCGCTGGTATTCCTTGTCGGTCAGCGTCTGGGCCGGCGCAACCGTAATCGAATCGCCCGTATGCACCCCCATGGGGTCGAAGTTCTCGATCGAGCAGATGATGACGACATTGTCGTCCTGGTCGCGCATCACCTCCATCTCGTACTCTTTCCAGCCAATGATCGATTCTTCAAGCAACACTTCGGAGATCGGCGACAGGTCGAGTCCGCGTCGAATCAGCAAGTCGAATTCGTCGCGGTTATAGGCAATGGACGAACCGGAGCCGCCGAGTGTGAAGCTTGGGCGCACGACGCACGGGAGACCAATACGGGTCAGCGTGTCGCGGGCCTGTTCCACGGTGTGTACCGTTTCGCCGCGGCATACTTCGAGCCCGATCCGCTCCATCGCCTGCTTGAACTGCTCCCGTTCCTCGGCTTTGGCGATGACCGAGGGTTTCGCACCGATCATCTCCACGCCGAATCTTTCAAGTATCCCGTGCCGGTGCAGATCCATACCCAGATTCAGGGCCGTCTGCCCCCCGAGCGTCGGGAGCAACGCATCCGGACGTTCCTGCTCGATAATCTTGGCCACGACCTCCCAGGTCAGCGGCTCAATGTACGTACGATCCGCCGTGTTCGGGTCGGTCATGATGGTCGCGGGATTCGAATTGACCAGCACGACGCGATAGCCCTCCTCGCGCAAGGACTTACAGGCCTGCGTGCCGGAATAGTCGAACTCACACGCCTGCCCGATCACAATCGGGCCCGAGCCAATCAGCAAGATCGATTTGATATCGGTTCGTCGCGGCACAGCGGCAACTTTCTTTGTTGGCAGGAATTTCGGTGACTCTGGCTCAGCCACGGTCGAGCGATGCCTGCATCCAGGCAGCCGGGCGCCCGCCGGCACTGTCCCCACGACTTCCCCTCACCCCTTCCCCTACCCGAAAAGGAGCCGAGTACCGTCGCCAACTTCGGACATCCGCCACGAGAGGGCACGGGGGTCCCCCAGTTCCCAGCAACCCCAGCGCAGACCACGGCCACGGCGGGACGACCAAAATCGCTCGAAGTTAACACGTGGGCCCGCGCTCGATCAAGGGGCGGAATCACCCCCTGTCAGCTAGTGCCGCGTCGCGTCTCGGCATGTCATTTAGCCCGTACCCGCAGGCAAGGAACGACTCCGCGCACCGTTTTCGAACGGGAAGCACCACGCGCCCCCCCGCCGAGCAGGAGTCCCTCGCCCCGTCGTAGCTCGTATCTCGATTCGGGCCCAGGCCCGCGCCCGTACTCAGCGCAGCGGTTCTCGTTCTCGTTCTCAGCGCAGCGGTACTCGGATTTCGGAGCGCGGGCGTCTTACGGACAATACGGCATCGAGCGGGCGGACCGCATTCGAGTACGAGTACGAGAACGAGAACGAGTAAAAATCACTCCTTTTTTAGGGGTGTCGTCCACAAATAAATCTGGTGCTCGACGTCGTCTTCCTTCGACACAATCGTCACCACTTGGTCCGGCTTGACCCCTTCCATGTCGAAGTCGTGAGACACGATGCGGGACCCGGGCTTCAGCTTTTCCAGTTGTGGAATCAATTTCACATTCAACGACGGAAGTAGATACAACGTCACGACGGACGCCTGGCTGAGATCCAACGTGAAAATATCGTCCTCCTTGATCTGCACGAGTTTCTCGACCCCGTTCTTCCGCACGTTTTCCAGGGATTCCTTGACGCGCACCGGATTGATATCGAAGCCGATGCCGCGCGCTCCGAGTTGCTTGGCCGCCGTGACCACGATGCGGCCATCTCCGCAGCCCAGGTCATAGACGACGTCGGTTTTGGAGACTTTTGCCATGTCGAGCATCTTCGCCACCACGTCATGCGGAGTGGGCACGAAGACGACGTCGGGCGAGCGACGCTTTTTCGTCGCCGCTTCCTGAGCGTGTGCCGACACCACGGACAAGGCCTGCAGGCAAATCAGCAACGTGACAACGGCAGCCTGACGGAACGAGAGCGACATGGGGCACCTTTCGGGGATCATCAGCAAGGCATCAACGAAAACCAGGTAGGAGCAGACAGAACCTCAGTCGTAAATGGCAAGGCCAGGAATATCGTCGTCGAGCTGGTCGACGCGGGCAGCGTCGACGGGACAGCGCCGAACGTAGAGCATTCGCAGCTCCGTCAATCCGCGCAGGTGCGCAAATCCTGCACCCGTGACGGGTGTGTCCTCCAGGTTCAACACCCGCAACAGCGATACGGGCCGAATATGCTCGAGACCAGCATCCGTGACGAGCGTGTGCGGCAGTGCCAACGTTTCGAGGCGCGGGAATGCGGCGAGGGCCTTCAGGTCCTCGTCCCGGACCGCGCAATGCCCGAGGTTCAGGACGCGCAGGTCGGCGAGCGGTTCGAGCAGCTTGAGCCCTTTGCCCGTCACCTTCGTCTTGGGCACCGCGAGGACTTCCAGCCGCAACAGAGACCGCAGGTGGCGCAGGCCGTCATCGGTAATGCCGGTTTCGGACAAGTAGAGTTTCTGCAGGCCGCGGCAATCCGCCAAGTGTCGCAGATCTTCGTCCTGGAGGGCTACTCCCGTGAGGTCCACGTACAGGAGGTGCGGCAGCCGACGCAGCTGCGCTAGATGTTGGCCTTCACAGCGTGATTCGGAGGCGTCGACCTGACGCACCTGCTGCTGATCGTCGAACAGCATTTGCACACCCAGCTCCCGCAGGAGCGCGACCGCTGCGGGGTCATCCTGGGTACCTGTGTCTCCGGGTGGCGGGGCGAGCATCACCTCGCTGTCGCGTATCCAGCCCAGTTGCTTGCGCCCGTCGAGCATGGTAAATCCGCCAACCCAGCGGCCGCGCACTTCCGTGACGCGGATCTCCGTGCCTCGGGGCAGGGTGACCATGGGCTGACTGCGCATCCCAAACGGGACGCCGTCCGCGCTGGTCACAACTAACTCGCCCGGAAACGCCGCAATTTGGGCCGGAACCGGCGCCGTCACAAACGATAAGGCTGCGCCGAGTGAGCACACGAGATACCGCACGCGCGCAGACGGACCACTCATGTTGGCATGCCTCCTCCCAAGACAGAAAACGCAAGTTCACCGGAGCCGCCAGCTTAGCCGATGCGAGAGGCAGTTACCAATCGCCCGTGGAGTTCCGCGGCTACGCCTCGTCGCTGGAGGCGGGTGCTGTCAAAGGGACTTGGGCGCGCCGGCTCCGTGGGGCATAATACCGCAGCCTAGGATTGCCATGGGAATAACGGCAGCGTATTTCTGGACCCTCACGCCACTCTCTCGCCCAAGCGACGAGGGAGTCTAGGGAAGACATTCCCTCCGCGATCCTAAAAGACCCGGGTAGGACCAGCAGCGCAGTCCGTTTGCGTTCGCACCGTGTCGGCATCGGCCCCGGCCTCGGTTCGATTCGCCACTATTCCTGCGAGACATCCATGATCGAGATCAAGCACAAAGTCACAGGCAGCGTCATCTTTTCGTCCCAGGCCGATTCTTTGCGAAACGAAAAACTGGACGGAGCCCGGTTCGAGCACGCGAACCTGGCGGGCATGGACCTCTCCGGTCTCGCGCTCATCCGCATCGATCTGAAGGGCGCCGACCTCACCGGTGCCAACCTGGCTAAGTCGGACCTGCAGGGCGCGATCCTGACCGAAGCGATTTTCGACGGCGCCGACATGACGAACGCGGTCCTCACCGATGCGATAGCCCACCGTGCTTTGTTCCGGGATGCCAAGATGTCCGGGGTGGTCGCGCGCTACGCCAAGTTCCAGGGGAGCGATTTCTCCAACGCGAACTTGTCCGGAGCGGATCTTTCCATGGCGGATCTCAAGGCGAACTGCAGCTCGGTCAACTTTTCCAAAGCCGATCTCCGCGGCGCGGACTTGACCGGCGCCAATCTGAGCTACGCCAATATGGCGTATGCCAATCTGCACGAAGCCAAGCTGGGCAACGCGCAGCTCAACGGCACCAGGATGGAAGGTGCGATCGGCCCCCACGGAAAAACCTTTGGCACGGGAGACACCGTCAAGAAGCCCCGCAAAGCCTCGCCGTGGTGGAAATTCTGGTAGTTGTCGTGTCCATCTTCCGCTTGGCGGCCTCTTTCGCCCCCGGTGCCCCCCGGTGGGCCCTGATGAACGGGCACGCGTCTGACACGGCTCCTTCTCGCATCAGCAGGTGAACGACCATGTCCTCACAACCTTGCCGCTGGGGTATCCTGGGGACCGCCGGGATTGCCCGCAAGAACTGGCATTCGATCCGCAACTCGGGAAATGGCGTGGTCGTGGCGGTTGCGAGCCGCGATCCTCAGAAGGCCGCTCGATTCGTCGACGAGTGCCAAGCCGCGGTTCCATTCCCGCATCCCCCACGCGCCACGACCTATGAGGAATTGCTGCTCAGTCCGGACGTTGATGCCGTGTACGTGCCTCTGCCCACGGGCATTCGCCGCGACTGGGTCATCCGGGCCGCGCAAGCCCGGAAGCACGTGGTATGCGAGAAGCCGTGCGGCGTCCATGCCGGCGACGTGGCAGCGATGGTCGCGGCATGTCGCGATAACCAGGTGCAATTTATGGACGGCGTCATGTTCGCCCACAGCCGCCGCCTGGAACGCATGCGGGAAATCCTGCAGGACGGTCACAGCATCGGTGAGATCCGCCGTATCACGTCGCAGTTCAGCTTCCGCGGGGATGACGAGTTCCAGCGTCACAATATCCGCGTGAACGGCCAACTCGAACCGCTGGGATGCCTCGGCGACCTCGGCTGGTATAACATCCGCCTGACGCTGTGGCTGATGGACCATCAGCTGCCGGAATCGGTGAGCGGCCGGTTGCTGCGCGCCGTCGACGGCCCCGCTGGCGCACCGCCCGTGCCGTTGGAGTTCTCCGGAGAGCTGTTCTTTCCGGGTGGCGTTACGGCGTCCTTCTATTGCTCGTTTGTGACGGAGATGCAGCAGTGGGCGGACGTAAGCGGGACGCTGGGCCGGTTGTTCCTGCGCGACTTTGTGTTGCCGTATTACGGCAGCGAAGTGGCGTTCGACGTGTACCAGGACGTTTTCTCTGTGTCCGGCTGCCAGTTCAACATGGAAGAACACGCGCGCCGCGTCCCGGTGTCGGAGTACAGCAACAACGCTCCGTCAGCTCAAGAGTCGAACCTGTTTCGAAATTTCGGCCACGCCGTGCAGACTGCGAAACTCGAACCGCACTGGGCGGAAGCCCCCCTGCTCGTCCAGCGCGTCCTGGATGCCTGTCTCGAATCGTCACGATCGGACGGAAAACGCGTTCCCGTCTAGCCTTCGGACTTGCAATTGCCACAGGGGCGAGCTAGTACCATCTAAGGCAATCGAGAGGAGAGGGCATATGAGACGATTTCGGATGGGGTCTGTGGCCATCGCCATGCTCGTCAGTGTGGGGCTGCGCCTGCCGGCCGCAGACAAGCCAGATCCAACTCTGCTGACGCTCGATCGGATTTTTCAGGGAAGCGAGTTCGATCCTCAGTCCGTGCCCGCCTACCAGTGGTCTCGGCGGCGAGGGGGCTACACGTCGCTGGACAAGCCTGCCGAGGGTGCGGGGCGAGACCTCGTGTGGCACGACACCGGCAGCGACCGTACCGAGGTATGGGTCCCCGCGCACCATTTCATACCGCCAGGCGAGGAATCACCACTCGCGATCGAATCGTACACGTTTTCGGACGACGAATCGAAACTGTTGATCTATACCCAGTCGAAGCGAGTATGGCGCACGCGGGCCCGCGGCGATTACTGGGTGCTGAACGTCGCGTCCCACGAACTGCGCAAGATCGGCGGCGATGCTCCCCCGTCGTCGCTGATGTATGCGCAACTCTCGCCGGATGGATCTCGCGTCGCCTACGTCATGGGCAACAACCTGTATGTACAGGATCTGAGATCCGGCCAGGTTACTCCGCTGACGACGGACGGCTCGCCCACTCGGTTTAACGGAGTCTTCGATTGGGTCTACGAAGAAGAACTGGGGCTCCACCGCGGGTTCCGCTGGAGCCCCGACAGTCAATGGATCGCGTACTGGCAAATCGACGACACGGGCGTGCGTGAGTTCCAGCTCGTGCACAACCTCGAGGGACTGTATTCTCGCATCCAGACAATTCCCTATCCCAAGGCAGGCGAAACAAACCCCGCGGGGCGCGTGGGGGTCGTGTCTGCATTCGGCGGCCAGACGGCTTGGATTGCCGTCCCAGGCGATGCACGTGAGCACTACATTGCCCAGCTGGATTGGGCCGGCGATGCCGACCACATTGTCCTGCAGCAGTTCAACCGCCTGCAAAACACCAATCTGCTCCTGCTCTACCACCGGAAGTCAG
>JBFWYF010000386.1:0-6847 GCA_050186685.1 Pirellulaceae bacterium | reverse complement strand
AAGGCGAACATGGACCCCAAGACCGTCGAAAAGCTCGTAGAGAAGATCGAGGCAGCCATCGCGGAGATCATCGTAAAGATGGGTCTGAAGTAGCTGCCGCTGCTTCCCGACCGCCGCACCCTGCACTTGATGGCGAAGGCGGCGGTGACGGTCTACGAGGCCGCTGTGGAAAACGACAAATGAATTTGGAGCCGGATTTCTGATTCGTCAGCATACCCCGCAATATACGCCGACGCCTGGCAGTAACTGGCAGTAAAGCGTCTCGACCAGAAAGCAGAGCGGCTAAGGATACTGGCGGAGCCGGCCGAGCCAGTGCCACGCCGGGAATACGTCCCCAGATCCCCTGTTTGCCCCGGGAAGATTGTCTCCCGCGGAGGCGCAGGGATCCAGCGGCGATTGTCCGCCACGGCCTCGTCGTCGGATCGCCCTACTTCCTTTAGCCACGCCTCGCAGACATCGAGGGCGACTTCCGGGTGGTCTTTGGCGATGTCGACCAGGTGGTTGGCGACCGACCGACGCACATATAATTCGGGATCGTCCTTCAGCAATTCGAGCAAGGGCATCGAAAGGTTCGGGTTGGCCCGGAACTCCAGCAGCCGCATGGCCCAGGGCAACCGTGGCCGAGTCCCTTCGCTAACGAGACGGCGAACGTGAGTGTTGGCGTCCTTCGCCCAGCGTCTCAGCACTTTGAGGCGCTTCGAGCGGTGTTCGAGGAGGAACGGCCTGATGCTGAACTCGGCGGTGAAGCGTTTCGGGATCTCGTAGTTCGCCGTCATGCCGCTCTCGAAGCTCGACAGGCCGTAGGCGGCAATCAGGTGAGTGTGGGGGAAGTAAAAGAACGGAGCCAGCCCGTTTCCATCGGTCGCTTCGAGCGGCGGGCCCAACGACTTCACGAGCAGTGGCGCAAGCTCGTCGAAGGATGAGGGCATCTGCTCGGCCATTGCGTGTGCGATGCTCAAAGCCCGCTCTTTCAGTTCCAGCTTGTCCAAGTCCTTCACGGCACAGGCTTGAAACCGTCGCACGTGAAAACCTGGTACGACCTCTGCCAGCGACTCCCCGACCAGCGTAACCAGTTTGCGGCTCATCAACTCCTTCAGCGGGACACCATGGACCTGGGAATCAAAGGGGGCGGTGGGTTTCGTCGGATTTCATGATGGCTGCTCCCGGTTACTCGTCACTGATCGCCCGTAGATACCGTTCCGCTGATCGTGCTGCTGCCGCCTTCCCATTTCTGTCGATCACCGTGTCCCAAAACGCACCGTACAAACGCTCGTACTCGAACGGCTCGACGGCCCGAACGATCCGCTGGACGGCTGAGGCCGAGAGGGGAATGTAGTTCGGATAACTGCGCATGAAAGAGACGTGCTTCCGGTCGGCGACGACCTGGATAATGTCGCCGGTCAGCAGCGCACCCTTGCCGTCAGCGCCGCCTTGCCAGTGCAAGACCGTGCCGCCATCGAAGTGGCCGCTGCAACGAATCAGTGTCAGCCCGTCACCCAGCGCCTTCGTTTCGGCGTCCCAAAACACGATGGCCTTGTCGGGACGCATGACCCACTGCCGGTCGGCGGCGTGCAGGTATAACGGCACCTCGCCGAAGGCCCGGCTCCACTCGACCATCGACGTGTAGTAGTGCGGGTGCGAGATGGCGATGGCCGAGATGCCGCCCAGCGACTTGACCATCTCGGCCAAGGCGGGGTCGAGCAGTGGAACGCAGTCCCAAAGGACGTTGCCGGTCGGCGTCCGCACGAGCAGTGCCCGCTGGCCGATAGCGAACTGTGGCTCGACGCCGACACCAATCAGTCCCGGCTCCTCGAAGCGGATCGAGTTCCGGTTGGTAATTCGCAGCTTGTCGTGCGTCGTCCACTGCTGGCCCGTGACCTTGAGGTACTGTCGCTCATCCTGACAGATGGCGCAGGCAGCGGGCGGATGCTCGCTCTCGGCGTTCTGAGTTCCGCAGGTGGTGCAAATGAAGTTTGGCATTTCGCTTCGTAACTCTCCAGGTGCAACTTCTTCTGCCGGACGTACTCCTGGGTCCGCCGGGCGGCGCCGAGGGCGTGGTTCCTGGTGGCAAGCGGGGGTGAACCAAGAGGATTTACTACGGAACGAATTCACCATCCTCAACATCGCGTCAAATATTACCGCATCTCGCAATGTTAGACTCGACACGCGCTCGCGGCGCAGTGCTGGTCGCCAATAAAAAACTGACCACCTCTCCGTGACGGAAGGGTGGTCAGTGGCTGTTACGATGTCGAGTTAGCGATGCACCCTAAATGCACCGCATTCCAGGAAATGCACCCGATCTTGGGCAATTTCGGACAATCTTCGGCTTCTGCAAGTCGTTTCTTTTTAAAAGCTTGCAGAAACCATCGTCACCTATCTATCTCGCCCATCACGACGTCGAGCGAACCGACGATGGCGGGCACGTCGGCAATCAGGCATCCCTGACACAACTCGGAGGTCACGGAAAGATTGCAGAATGAACTGCTCCGAGCCCGCACGCGCCAGGGAATCGACGAGCCGTCGCTCACGATGTAGAAGCCCATCTGGCCCCGCGGTGCTTCGGTTTCGAGATACGCTTCGCCCTTCGGCAGCTTGTGGGTCAGCTTGATCGGCTGTCCCCAATCTCCCGTCGCCGTGCTGTATCGCTCCATCGCCTGCCGGACGATGTCGATTGATTGCACCACTTCGAGCATGCGGACGTAGAACCGGTGCCAGCAGTCGCCGAGCACGGCGTCGGACGGGACGCGTGGATACTGGTGGTCACGCGGATAGTGACCGTCCTTTTGGACAATGATCTCGAAGGCGTAGCCATCGTACATCTCGGTGTAGCGGGCCTCTCCGTCCCGGCGGAGATCGTGGTCGACGCCGCTGCCGCGCAACACCGGGCCCGTGCAACCGTAGGAAATGGCGCGATCGGCCGTCAGGATTCCGATTCCCGCCGTGCGTTTAACGAAGATGGCATTGGTCGTCAGCAAGGCGTGGTATTCCGCGATGATCGGCTCGAACTGCCGCAGAAAAGCCTCGCATTTCTGCAGCCAGCCGCGAGGCAGGTCCGCGGTGGCGCCGCCCGGCGTCAGGTAGCTGTAAGTGAGCCGCGCCCCGCAGGCCTCCTCAAACAAGTCCAGGATTTTTTCGCGCTCGCGGAACGCATACAGGAAGGGGCTGAAAGTCCCGAGGTCGAGCCCATAGGCACCCATCCCGACCAAGTGACTCGCGATGCGGCCCAATTCGGCAATGATCACGCGCAGATGACGAGCTTTTTCCGGCAACTCGTAGTGGATCAGCTTCTCGACGCACAATGCCCAGCCGAGATTCATGTTCATCCCAGCCAGGTAGTCCATCCGATCCGTATAGGGAATCCATTGCCTGGGAGTCAGATTCTCGCCTATCTTCTCCGCGCAGCGATGGAGATAGCCGATGTGGGGCGTCACTTCGGATACGATTTCCCCGTCCGTCCGCAGCACCAGGCGCAACACACCATGGGTGCTCGGATGCTGCGGCCCCATGTTGACGAGCATTTCGTCGGTACGCACGTCGAATTCCACGACGCGCGGATCATCCAGATGAACGGGCATGTTCTTCCCCGGCTATGTCAAGGCCGATGTTTCGGCAGTCGTCTGCGAAGGAATGGCTGCGGCCACCACCCGCGGCGTTCCAGTGTTCCCCCGGGTGTGCGCAGCGTACAAGTAGCTCAGCTTACACGTGTGCTCAGCGTCCGCGAATGCCGTGATACTCCAGCGGCATCTCGTAGTCCTTCCGGAGAGGATGACCGATCCAATCCTCGGGACACAGGATTCGCCGCAGATCCGGATGTCCCACGAACTGAACGCCGCTCAAATCGTATACTTCGCGCTCGTGCCAGTCGGCGGTCGCCCAGACGTGACTCACGGTCGGAACCTCCGGCAACTGGCCCAGCACGTCATCCTTCCAGCGCGGCAAGATCACTTTGACCACCAGCGTGTGTTTCTTGACGGTGCTCGAGAGGTGATAGACGACTTCCGTACGGGGCTGCCAATCGACTTTGGCCGCCTTCTTTGGATCCGGCTCGAAGTAATCCACTCCCGACACGCAGTTCAACATGTCGAACTGCAACTCCGGATCGTCACGGAGGAACTTGGCGACGGCGACCCAAGAGTCGGGGGCGACTTCAATCCAGGGGTCGATGGCATCGAGCTGCGACCCGGTAACGCCCGCACCAAACAGCTTTTTCAGTCGGTCCAGCAGATTCTTGCCGCTCATGCAGTTTTCTCAGTCGTAAGCGTCCGCTCTGGCGGAGTGTCTTGGAATAGCCCCCGTCTGCGTTGCGACGGCATGGCCCCGGTCTCCGCGCCAAGCGGATCCAGGTGTTGCTCGCTGTCAGGGCTAAGCTGACAACGCCGGTTCCGCTTCCTGGGGAGACCCGCGTGACGTACCGTCTCCCGATTCGACCTGCGCCGAACGCTCCCGCGCCAAGGCTCGGACCCAGTCGAGATCGCCACGCCTCCACACGTACAGGAAGCCGATCATTAATACGCCGAAAAACGCGAGGATATCGACCAGAGTCACCCAGGCGAGCTCCTGTCCACCGCGATGGGCAATCTTCTCCGTCCGCGCCGTGCTGCTCGTTCCGCTGCCGATCGTCTCTCGCATCGTCACGGGCACGGTGTCCGTCACCACCGGCTGCCGCACACCCAACTCCTGGTACAAGGCCCGCGCGTCCGGAGTCAGTTGCTGCTTGCCATCGACGGTCTGCGTCACCACCATATCCTCCCGCATCAGGTGTGTGCTTTTGCCAAACACCGTCGCCCACGGGAAGAAAAAGGCAACTTCGACGTCGAAAATGATGAACAGCAGCGCGACGACATAAAACCGCAAATCGAATTGGACAAAGCTCGATCCGATTGTCGGCTCCCCGCACTCGTAGATTTCCAGCTTCTCCGGATGCGGGTTCGCTGGTCGCACAAACCGACCGATGACCAGGTTGGCCAGCAGGAAAACGACCGCCACTCCCGCGAACAGAGCCAGATACGCAACCAGGGCCACCGACGTCGATGCCGCGTCAAACATGAAGGAGCTCGCTCCGATTCGTGCGCTCAAGTTCCGACGAAAGCCCGAATTGTAAGATGGCAGGGCTGCTTTGCAAGACGGCCGAAACACTCAACATCCGGCGAAGGCCACGCAGCCCGGCCAAGGAGGTTGCCGCGTCGACTACCCCGCAGGCTGTGCATCGTGGCCGCAGGCAGGTTCGGCACAGGTCTCGCTGACCAGCGGCTGCCGTCCGGCGAAACCGGCCTCGAGATCATGCCAGTACAGGACTTCCGGCTCGTTGTAACGCCAGCAGAGATAGACCAGCCGGCCCTCGCGGACAGCGGGAAAGTCAACGAGCCCTTCGAGTGCTCCCTTGGGTTCGACTCCGAGCTGCAACAGTTCCTTGGCAAATCCTTGCAGCCGCTCATTGTCCTTTTCGAGTTCCGTCTCGACTTGGACCAGCTCCTGGGAATAGACGTCATCACGCGAGAAATCGCGTCCGGCGGTGAGCCGGTCGAGCCGCTGTCGCCGCTCCACCATGCTCCGCGACAGCTCGACCATATCCCCGACGATGCACCGCACCAGCGGCAAACAGGCATTCGCCTGCTGCACCGTAAACGTACGCCACGGGTGATAGGGAAGAGATGTCATACGTTCTGTAACCTGCTCGCTAAAGCCTTACTGGTTCGGGCCCCCGTGAACCGGGGCTACCACCGCCTTCGATTCGGCGACCGCAGCTGGGTTCAAAGTCGCACGGCCCCAGGCGACGTCCAAAGGCAGCCGGGAGAAATCAACGATGCATCCGTCGCGGCTGTAGCAGCTCAGGTCGTGCGTGCCGCCCATGAAAATGCAGTCCACGGGACATGGCTCTACGCACAACGCACAGAACATGCACTTGGAATAGTCGATGGCAAAGCCGGTGATCTTGAATCCCTTGCCGTTCTCAACCCGTTCCTTGCCAATGTAAATGCAGTCAACCGGGCACGCCTTGGCACACTGGTCACAAGCAATACACGTGGTCAAGTCGTAGCGGTGAAACCCGCGATAGCGGGCCGCCACCGGGACCGGCTTTTCCGGGTAAATGAACTGATCCGTAAAAGTCTTTCGTTCCGTGCGATAGGTGATGATCCAGTAGCGCAGCGTGACCCACATCCCTTGAGCCACGGTGGCCACGGCGAGGTAGATGTTTCGCAGCCAGTCAATCATGCCGGATATCCGTCTCGGTCAAAGAATTCCGCCTGCTGTCACAGGCAAACAAAGCGGCGCCCACACGCGTAGTGATTATATGCGGGAGTAGGGGATCCGCAAGCGACCCGCGAGGTGGCCCTGCAACCTCGCTCTTCCGTGCCGCCCACTTTGCCAAGTGCCCGAGCAAAGGGTGGCTTCCGCACGTCTACAAGATTTTGCAAGAAATCGTGGTTTGTCGCGAATGGATTTCTTGACTACGCAGATTCAGCACGTAGAGTGGAAGGAAGAAATGATGCGCAATGAAGCCAATTGCTTTACGACGAGGTGATCGGCTTGCCGTACGCGCAAGATGCTGACGACGGTGGTGTCATCGCGGCCGCGCGATGCAACTGCAAAGGAATGAACCATGTTAGTTCTGTCTCGTAAGAAAAACGAGAGTATCGTGATCAACAACGACATCACGATTGTCGTTGTTGAGATTCGCGGAGACAAGGTGCGGTTGGGGGTCGAGGCGCCAAAAGAGGTGCCGGTCCACCGGCGTGAAGTGTACGACGCGATTAAGCGGAACGAGCAGAGTTCGAAGGGGATGGATCCGACGAGCGACGCGGAAGCACCGGGCGAGATGCAATAAGCAGGCGGTCGACACGGAATC
>JBFWYF010000385.1:0-6857 GCA_050186685.1 Pirellulaceae bacterium | reverse complement strand
ACTGAAAGCCAACGCGCGTCTCAATGGCAGCGAGCAGTTGTACATGGTTCAATTGCTCTCTCCTGAAGCGCAACCGCCGAACAAACAATACGACGGGTGTGGCACTGGCTCCGCCAGTGTTCTCAGCTGGGAGAAGTTGGCCCGGTGCGAGGAGCACACACTGGCGGAGCCAGTGCCACACCCGCCGTCAGTGTTCTCAGCTGGGAGAGGTTGTCTCAGTGCGAGGGGCACACTGGCGGAGCCAGTGCCACACCCGCCGCTCCGGTTGGCGGCCTTGTCAGGTGCCATCCGGCTGCGCTGTCTGGGTTTTGACCACGCAGGCCGCATGACCCAAAATCGCATCGCCTTTCTGTAACAGACTCGGAGTCGGGCGCCAACCGCGAGCGAGGCGATCTTCAAGAACCTCGTCTGCGGTTGGCTTGCGATCCCACACGGAGACGCCCTGGACTGCGCCCAGTCACGTCACGTCGTACGTCAAATACCGGTCGAAATCGAGTTTTACGATGACATCATGCGTGTACTCGTCCTGAGTCACGACGTCAGGGATTGCCTTGTACTTTCTGGTCGCCAACCATTTGGCGACGTCGGCAAGCGTGTGATGCTTATTCACCAGAGCCTCGATGTCGTCAATGCGCTGTGGCGATACGCCTTTCGCTAATCTGACCGGAATGTCCATTGGTTTCCTGCTGTGGCACCTAACGACCAAGGTAAACCGGCGGCACCCAAGTGGCTGCCATTGGCTTTGATCCGCCGGATATCATCTGGTATCTCAGTCACCACCGACTCGTGTGGCACTGGCTCCGCCGCTCCGCCGTTGTTCTCAGCTGGGAGAGGTTGTCCCGGTGCGGGGGCACACTGGCGGAGCCAGTGCCACACCCGCCGCTCCGCCAGTGTTCTCAGCTGGGAGAAGTCGGCCCGGTGCGGGGGCACACTGGCGGAGCCAGTGCCACACCCGCCGCTCCGCCAGTGTTCTCAGCTGGGAGAGGTTGTCCCGGTGCGGGGGCACACTGGCGGAGCCAGTGCCACACCCGCCGCCGCGATTGGGCGGAGCCAGTACCACACCACGAATCTCGGAGGCTGCTCGTCCCCAGGTCAGCGAGCGCCCAGCTGGCGATCGTCGCCTCGCAGCCACCGCACGATCATGTCGAGGTCATGGGCCGAGAGCAGGTTCTTGTCGGGCTCCTGATCGTTGGCGGCAAAGGCCGGCATCCGGTCGTTGTTATCTCCATAGAAACGTTCATGTGCCGGATTAGCGACGAAGGCCCGCAGCCAAGCAGCCGATCCGTACCCGGTCAGATCCGGAGCTCCGCCCAGGTCACCTGCGTCGCGATACTTGTGGCAGTCGGTGCAGGCCTGATCGCGAATCGCGGTGCTCAACGCCTCGCGACCGCGCTCCAGCCGCCCGTCGGCCTGTGCTTTGGCGATCTCGTCCCGGCTGGCTGGCAAGTCGGCCTCGGCCGCCAGCGCCAGCGCGATCAGCTGCCGCTGCGCTTTCTGTTCGTCGTTCAGATCCGCCAGCTCCGCCTGGACGAAATCCTTGGACATCGTCCCCTGCGCATGCCGGGTCGCGCCGAACACATCGGGACTTGCGATGAGCTTCGGATCCAGGAACCGCAGGAACCACTCCGGCGTGCCGAAACCGTAGAGATTGGGTGCCGCGACCGGTTCGTAAGATCCGTCGGCCTTCATTGCGACTTCGGGTCCTCGAATGCCATGTCCGGCCGAGTCGACGTGAGCGTGACAGCTGGCGCAGGTGCGGCGAAACAGCCGCGGACCCTGGATCTCCGGATCATTGCGGACGAGTCCGACCGCGGCTCCTTCCTTCGGCAGGCCGTAGTAATCGACGAGCTGCTTGACGCGCGCGTACTCGCGTTCGGCCTGCTCCTTGGCCTCATGAAATCCGATCGCGGCCTGCGTTCGCTCGCGATGGAGGTCGAGTTGTGCGCTGTCGGTGGGGGGCGTCGTGTGCCAGAGATGGTAGTTGTCGTGGTCGATAGCTTCGTAGGTCAGGTAGCCCGCACCGATGACGAGCACGAGGATCACAACGCAATTGACCACGTGTCCGTAACGCACTTTGCCGGTGATCGGGAGCAGGAACAGGAAAGCCATGACGAGGCCGGGCACGACAATGGCGCCGACAAATTCGTTCGTGCTGAACTTTTTCAGCAGCTGGAACAGGAACAGAAAATACCACTCGGGCCGGGCGGCTCCGTACGATTCTGTCGGCTCCGCCGGAGGACCGAGTTCGGCTTCTTGAGTGAACACGATGGCCACCACGGCGGCCAGCATGACGAAGCAGGCTACCGCGTCCTTGAACACCTGGCCTGGCCAGAAGAACTCGTCGCGACGGCGGGGAGTGCTGACCGCCGTGATGCTGTGCTTGCGGAACATGGCCAGATGCAGAAACAGGAACATCACGAGCAGACTGGGCAATACGCCCGCATGCAGCGCAAAGAAACGGGTCAGCGTCGTATGGCCGTAGTCGGAGCCGCCGACGACCAGTTTCTGGACGATGCCGCCCGCCGGGACCAGCGACATGAGCTCGGTGGCGACCTTCGTCGCCCAATAGCCCTTCTGGTCCCACGGGAGCAGGTAGCCTGTCAGCCCCAGGGCCAGCACGATCTGCATGAGGATCAGTCCCAGCCAGTAATTGATTTCGCGTGGCGCCAGATAGGCACGGCACAAGACGACCTGGAGCAGGTGCAGCGGCAGCAACACGACCATGGCCTGCGCCATATAGTGATGCACGCCGCGCAGCAGCCATCCTCCCTGCACTTGATTCTGAATGTAGTACACGCTTTCCCAGGCGTTCTGACTGCCCGGGCTGTACCACATCCACAGGAACATGCCGGTGATGGCCTGCGTCACGAACGCGCAGACGAGCATGCTGCCGGTAACATAGATCCAGCGCGAACCGCCGGGGATGGGTTCGTACAAGACCAGTTCGAGCAGTTCGCGATAGTCCGTGCGACTATCGAGCCAACGATCAAACGATTTCCATTGTCGCGCCGCGTGCTGCTTCATAGGTCTCAGATCTTGGGAATCTTGTCGTGCTTACCGGTGTAGAAATTGATGAATTCGACCCAGACTTCGTTCTCGGCGAGTTTGTCCGGATCGACGCGGAGCGAATCGAGCTGCCGCGGGCTGGGATTTTCGCGCCCGGAATCGCTGGTTCGTTTGCTGCCGTCCAGATTGAACGAGCTGTTATGGCAGGGGCAGACGAACGCCTGTCCTTCGCATGACACGCTGCAGCCGGCATGGGGGCAGGTGGCATTGAAGCAGCGCACGTCGCCGGGAGCCGTCTGTTGCAGAAATACCGCGCCGATCGGCTGATCCGGCGTGAAGTTCCAGGCGTCCAGCTGATCGGCGACAACGGGGAACCGCTGGGGTTGGCCGCCAACGGGCAGGGCATCGAGTGAGGCGACACGGACGAAGCCTTCTTTGCCCCCCGCCGCCTGGCGACGGGATTGGGGAACCGAAGGAGATCGGCGCCACGGATCCAGAAAGGTAATTGCTCCGACCGCCGGCGGAATCATCGCCACGAGCCCGCCAAAGAACAAGGCGGCCCCTTCCACCAGCCAATTGCGGCGTTCGGGGATGGGAATCGAGTGATGATGACTGCGGGCAGGTGGTTCGCTGGTGTCAGCCGCCTCCGCGGCGGCATGCGATTTGTCAGCCATGGCTGGTTCTCCACGATCGCAGCAAGCTGCGACAATATGGCAGGAAAGCGGCACGCTGGCTATCGCCGGTCGCAGCCACGCTCTCCTGGCTGGATGGCAGAGGAAGCACGTGATGACCCCGCGCGGGCGGAATCGATAACGGGCGGGATGCAAGAGGTAGGATCGCCGGACCTCGGGGATTATGTCCCGGAATCGCGCGCGCGGTCAAGCGACCGGTCGGGGGTGCGTAATTGACAGGCGCCCAGCTGGCTGTACGATTGGCCTAAGTCATTGCAAATCAACGCCTGGAGTGGAAGATGACCACGCAAATTGAAGCCGCTCGCGCGGGGACCGTCACGCCGGAAATGGAGTTTGTGGCACAGCGAGAAAGCCAGCCGTCTGAGTTGATTCGCGACGAGGTCGCTGCCGGTCGGATGGTGATTCCCGCCAATCGCGTGCATCTCGCCGGGCGGCTCGAGCCAATGGCCATCGGACTGGCCGCGCGCTGCAAGATCAACGCGAACATCGGGAATTCGGCCGTTACCAGCAATGTCGACGAGGAGCTGGACAAGCTGCACACGGCTGTCCATTTTGGTGCCGACACCGTGATGGATCTGTCGACGGGCAAGGACATCGACCGGATCCGCCAGGCGATTATCGCGGCGTCGCCCGTGCCGATCGGGACGGTACCCATCTATCAGATGCTGGAAGAACTGGGCGGGAACATCGAGGACATGCGGCCCCAGCATTTTCTGGATATGGTCGAACACCAGGCGCGCCAGGGGGTCGACTACATGACGATCCACTGCGGTGTGCTGCTTGAGCACCTGGCGCTGACCACGCAACGGATTACGGGCATTGTCAGCCGAGGTGGTTCCCTGATCGCGAAGTGGATGATGGCGCACCGGCAGCAGAATCCGCTGTACACGCACTTCGATGACCTGTGCGACATCATGCGGGAGCATGATGTGACGTGGAGTCTGGGTGACGGTCTGCGACCGGGCTCGATCGCCGACGCCAGCGATGCCGCCCAGTTCGCGGAACTCGACGTGTTAGGCGAACTGACTCGCCGCGGCCAGGATCTGGGGACGCAGGTGATGGTCGAGGGGCCGGGGCACATTCCGATGCACGAGATCGAGATGAATATGACGCGGCAGCAGCAGGTGTGTCACGGTGCACCGTTCTATGTGCTCGGACCGCTGGTGACCGACATTGCCCCAGGCTACGACCACATTACCAGTGCCATAGGTGCGGCGCTCGCCGGCTGGCACGGCGCGGCCATGCTGTGCTATGTCACGCCGAAGGAGCACTTGGGACTGCCGAATCGCGAAGACGTGAAGCAGGGTGTCGTCGCCTACAAGATCGCGGCACACGCGGCTGACCTGGCGCGCCGGCGGAAGGGTGCCCAGGATCGCGATGATGCGCTCAGCCGAGCTCGCTTCGCTTTCAACTGGGAAGAGCAATTCCGTCTGGCGATCGATCCGGAAACGGCCCGGGCGTACCACGACGAGACGTTGCCGCAGGATACGTTCAAGAGCGCGCATTTCTGCAGCATGTGCGGTCCGAAGTACTGCTCGATGCGCATCACGGAAGACATCCGCAAAATGGCGGAATCGGACAAGCTCGTTGAGCTGCCCGTGTCCCCCTGAGGTGGGCCCCCCGGAGCGGCCGCCGGCAGGCAGCGGGGCCGGAACCAGTCATGGCGGGACGAGGATGAGCGATTTGCATCCAGTTGAGCCGGGGCGAGTGGTGGTCTCGTCCGGCGCTGCGGACGCGGCCGAAGCGGCGGGTGGTCCCCCGCTTACGAAAGACGCCAGCTTCTGGGGCATGACGGCCACTCAGTTTCTGGGGGCCTTCAACGACAACCTGTTCAAACAGCTTCTCCTGCTGTTGGCGATTCCCGTGGGCGCCGCAGCGGCTACCGAGGAGGATGCCCAGGGGACTGCCACCGTCGTGTTTTCGCTGCCCTTCGTCTTGTTCTCCGGATTCGCCGGGTTCCTTTCGGACCGGCACAGCAAGACGCGCGTGATCGTCCTGTCTAAAGTCGCGGAAATCGCGATCATGTTTCTGGGGGCGGTGGCGTTCTATCTGTATGCGTCGACCGGCTACACCGGACTGCTTGTCGTCCTGTTCCTGATGGGAGCGCAAAGTGCGTTCTTCGGGCCCGGCAAGTATGGGATCTTGCCCGAGATGTTGCGGGAATCGGATCTGCCGCGAGCCAACGGCATCATTCTGATGACGACGTTTCTGGCGATCATTTTTGGTACGGCGGCTGCGGGATTGCTCGGCGACCTGGTCGATCCCGCGCGGCCGCTGGTCGAGGGCGCGTTACGCCTGTCAGCAGGATCGATGGCGTGCGTGATCATCGCCATCGTGGGCACCGCCACCTCGTTGCTTATTCGCCGGCTGCCGGCCGCACAGCCGGACTTGGAATTTGCTTGGGATGAGGTGGTCATTCCGAGCGCCATTCGGCGGTTGCTCTGGCGGGATCGCCCGCTGCTGCTTGCGTTGTTGGCCTCGAACATGTTCTGGCTCGTATCGGGTATTGCGATTCCCGCCGTCAATTCGCTGGGGCTTGTCCAACTCGGCCTGAACAAGACCGAGACGAGTCTCCTGACGGCGACCATCGGGCTGGGGATCGCCGTGGGCGCCGTCACCGCGGGGAGGCTGAGCCACGGCAAGGCCGATTTCCGGCTGATGCAGTGGGGGGCCTGGGGGTTGGTTGGCTGGCTGTTGTTGCTTGCCGTGCCTTTGCCCGGCGGGCGACACCTGCTGGGATTTGGTGGCAGCCTGCCCGCGCTGGCATTGCTGGGAGCCTCGGCCGGTCTCTTCGCAATTCCCGTGCAAGTGTTTTTGCAGACGCGCGCGCCAGATGGTTTGAAAGGGCGGATGATCGCTACGATGAACGTCACGAACTTTTTTGCCATCGCGGTGGCGGGAGTCTGTTACAAGGCCTTCGATGGTGTGATCCAAGTACTCGGGTGGCCGCGCAGCTCGATGTTTGCCTTTATGGCCTTGCTGATTCTGCCCGTGGCAATCTGCTACCGGCCGGCCACGGGGGGCGCATCCACTCCCTAGCATTGGCCACGGGCGTCGCCCGACTTCCGGCCTCGCGCCCTCGCGTAGCGTGGGCGTCGGAAGTCTTCCGACGACGCTGTCGCGTCGTCTGGCGACTTCCGCTACGCGTCGGGTGACTTC
>JBFWYF010000384.1:0-6863 GCA_050186685.1 Pirellulaceae bacterium | reverse complement strand
GATGGCACGCTACCTGGGCATCATTCCGCTGGCCGAGGGTGTCGAGTACCGCGAGGATAGCGAGACCTGTAAGCAACTGGGATTTGAACTGGGGCAGGGATTCTACTATGGCCGTCCGGAAGGGCCCTGGATCTGGAATCGAAAAACGGACTAGCGGGGGCGGCGGTACGGCGATCGGCCGATCCGAAGCCCACAGCGGGAAAGCGGGAGTGGGAACACGTGTCAACGGCTTTGGTATCTCCGTTACTCCGATCGCTTCAGGAGGGCGAAGTCTTCCGCCCGTCCATGCCTGCCTCGCTGCGGGAGGCGGGCTTGAACGAGCCGCTCGCCGAGTCGCTCGTCTGCAAGACGCTGCTGTCCGTGGGCGAAGAATCGGGCCGCGGGATTGCCAAACGACTTTGCTTGCCGTTCGGTGCCTTGGAAAAAACGCTGCACCATCTGCGTTCCCAGCAGATGATCGTGCACGCGGGCGCCGCCCCGTTGAACGATGTCTACTATACGCTGACGGAGACGGGACGCGAACGTGCCCGCTCGATGGCGCGGGCGTGCGCATACGTCGGTCCGGCGCCGGTGCCGCTGGACGATTATATCTTGTCGGTCGAGGCTCAGACCATTCGAGCCGAAGCTCCGCAGCGGGCGCGGCTGGAGAAAGCGTTCGAAGGTATTTCGATCGACCCCACCGTGATCGACTGCCTGGGGCCTGCGATCAATTCGGGAGCAGGTTTGTTTCTGTACGGTGCTCCCGGAAACGGCAAATCGACGATCGCAAAACGGATTACGCGGTGCTTCGGGCACTACATCTGGATTCCACGCGTGCTGTTGGACGACGGCCAGTTCATCAAGCTGTTCGATGAAGCCTGCCATAAGCCGCGGCGAGTCGACGACGACGCGCTGTTATCGCGGCAATCCGAGTTCGATCCCCGCTGGGTGCAGATTCGCCGGCCGACCGTGGTCGTCGGAGGCGAACTGACCATGGACAACCTCGAGATCCGCCATGACGAGCGAGCCAACGTCTGTGAAGCACCGTTGCAGTTGAAGAGCAATTGTGGCTGCTTCCTGATCGACGATTTTGGCAGGCAACGAATTGAGCCGCGGGAATTGTTGAATCGCTGGATCATCCCGTTGGAAAACCGCATGGATTTTCTCACCCTCCCCACGGGAAAGAAGATTCAGGTACCGTTCGACCAACTGATCATCTTCTCGACGAATCTGGACCCCACACAGTTGGCCGACGAGGCGTTCCTGCGCCGCATCCCTTACAAGGTTGAGGTGGGGGATCCGAGCGAGGCGGAGTTCCAGCAGCTGTTTGAGCTGTACGCTCGCCAGCACCGGTGCGCTTATCGCCGAGACGCGGTTGAATACTTGTTGGAGACACACTACCGGCCGCACCATCGTCCCTTGCGGCGTTGCCAGCCCCGCGATCTGTTGAGCCAGGTGGCCAACCTGTGCCGGTACAACGGATTGCCCATGGAAATGCGGGAGGATTACTTCGACCGCGTGGCGCGCAGCTACTTCACCGCCATTCAACGTCCAAGATCGGGTGATGTGTGAATACCGAAGTCCTGGTTTCAGCTGTTGATCAAGTTGCGGGGGCACCCCTGTTAGGACCCACGCTCCCGGCTCCAGCGCAGGATGCCGCCGCACAGCCGGGCAACCGAGCCGGCGCACCCCGCGAGATCCTGCCCGGCTACCGCATGATTCAGCCCATCGGCGCCGGCGGCTACGGCGAGGTCTGGCGCGTGGAAGCGCCCGGTGGTCTCGCGAAAGCTGCCAAAATCGTCTACGGGCTCGCCGACGAAAAGCGGGCCGCCGACGAGTCCAAGGCCCTGCTCCGCATTCGCGATGTCCGGCATCCCTTTCTGCTGTCGCTCGAACGCATCGAGATTGTCAACCGGCAACTCGTCGTGATCTCGGAACTGGCCGATTCCAGCCTGAAGGACCGCTTCGACAAGTGCCTCGCCGCCGGCAAGCCCGGTATTCCGCGCGATGAACTCTTGGGGTACATGGCCGAGACGGCCGATGCACTCGACTTCATGACATCGGAACACGGGCTCCAGCACCTGGATATCAAGCCTGAGAACCTGCTGCTCGTCGGAGGACACATCAAGGTCGCCGACTTCGGCCTGGTCAAAAGCGTTCACGACGCGTCGGTGTCGATTGTGGCGGGGCTGACGCCCATGTTCGCGGCGCCGGAAACGTTCGATGGTCGCCCGAGCGATCGCAGCGACCAGTACAGTCTGGCGATCGTCTACCAATTGCTGCTGACCGGCCGATGTCCGTTCAACGGCCAGACGCTCGCGCAGCTGGCATCCCAGCACCTGAACGCTCGGCCATGTCTCGATTCGCTGCCGGAGTCCGACCGGGCCTGTATCGAACGAGCGTTGTCGAAAGACCCGTTCGATCGCTTCCCGAATTGCCGGTCGCTGGTCGAACGATTGCGGGGACAGAACAGTGGCTCGGTTGGTACAGCTCGCGCCGCCAACCCGCCGGCGCCACCACCCGTTCGCACGGCACCTCGTACCGCGCCTCGTCCCCCAACGAGTCCCGCCACGCCCGAATTCAAAACGGAAGTGCTCGATGTCGGCGGCGAAGCCAGCGACTCACCGTCGGAAGAGGACACGCGCCGGCTGACGACATCGCTGCGCGGAACCGTGATTGACCTGCCGCCGCTGGAGCTGGGCAGTCCGGAATCGTTGCAGCCGACGTTGTTCCTAGGCGTGGGCGGGTGCGGCGCCAAAGCGCTGCGCGCCTTGGGGCGCCGCTGGCAAGCACGTCTCGGTGACCTGGGTTCGATCCCCTCCTTCGCCCAGTTGCTGATCGATACGGATGCTCAAGGATACGAAAGCCATTTCGTCGCTTCGTCGGTAGGAACGCTCGACGATCGCCATTTTCTGCACACGCCACTCCATCCCACCGCCTACTACCGCAGCCGGGCCGACGAGCTGACGAGGTGGTTGAGCCGCCGGTGGATCTACAACATCCCGAAGTCACTGAAAACCGACGGTGCCCGCCCGCTCGGCCGACTGGCGCTGGTCGATCACGCCACGGCCATCGATCGGAGGTTGAGCGAACAGCTCGCCGCGATCTGCGACCCCGCGGCTGTGGCGGCCACGCAGGCGAAACTCGGGAAGCCGGTCGACGCCCACCGCCCCCGGGTGGTGATTCTGGGGTCGCTCTCCAGCGGCACGGGAGGTGGCATGATCTGGGACCTGGCCCAGATGGCCTACCAAGCCCACCCATCGATGGAGGGGAGCCGCCTTGAGGTCTTGTTTGCCCTGGCCCACTGGAGCTTTCCCACGGCCACCGAGCTGGAACTGGCGCGCGTGAACACTTGCGCCAGCCTGCGTGAACTGCAGCACTACGCCACGGAAGGGTGCCCCGGCGATCCCAGCTGCCATCTACCTGCGCTTGGCCGGCACTATGGTTTGTTCGACCGGGTCTACCTGGTGAACTTTGGTGCCCTCGGCCGAGACGAGGCGTTTGACGCGGCTGCGGATTCCCTGGCGGAGTACATCGAGATCAATGTCCTGTCGAACGCGCGCGAGTTCCTGTCGAAATGCCGACAGGCGGGGACGACCGATCACCGTGACAGTGCCACCGTGCGCACGTTCGCCGTGGCTCGGCTGACGAACGACGACCTGTCGGCTGCCGATCAGGCGGGACGCCACCTCGTCAAGTCGGCCTTTCGATCGTGCGTGGAATCGATCCTGCAAGGAGGAGCGACCTTCGATCCGCACAGGACTACTCCCGGCTCGGGCACGAGCGAATCGCCCGTGCCCGAACCCACCACCGCCAACCTGTCCGACACGGCCGTCGCGTTGCTCGATGCCGGTGTACAGTCATCGCTCAAGAGCGAAATCGACGGGATCATGGAGCAGGACTTGCGAGAGGTGCTTTCGGGCCCGGCCGCAGCGCTCGGCGGCGCGTCGCTGACTGCGTCGCTTTCCAAACGCAGTCTTTCGACGGCTCGGCGCTGGATGCTCGACGAACTCGTGCGCCAGAAAGTGACGGCCATCCAGCCCAGTCTGCTGATTTGTGGCGGGGTCCGCCGATTTCTGATCATGGCCTCCCGCGCGCTGCAGCAGTCCGGATTGGTCGAACGCGTTCAGCAGCAATTGCCCGCCGAAGCGACCGTGGTGGATCACGACACGGATGAAATCCTGCTGCTCTGCGAAGCGCAGGACGTTCCGGCGAATATCATCGCACTGAATCTGACCCAGGATCGTCCGGATCTGCTCGAATTGGCCTCGCGCATGCCGACGCGTTGTGACGTCTCGTGGGCCGCTTTCTGAACGCGCCTTCCCGTCGCCATGCTCGCCGGAGCGTGGGAACGTCGCTGGCCGTTGGCCCGCACGAGAGCTGCCCACTTTCGGGCTAAAGGGGCTACGAGAGTCGCGAAAGGGGCTACCCGATCTTGGCTTTCAGTTCGCTCAGCAACCGAACGGCATGGCCGATTTCTGCTTTCTGCCGCTCGGGCTCCTGCGGGATCTCGCGCTCGATGGTCAACGGACCCGAGTAGCCGATCTCCCGCAACGTGCGCAAGTAATTCTCCATGCCCACGTCACCCTGTCCGAGCGGTACTTCCTGTCCCCATTCTTGTCCTGGATTGGCGGCCCACTTACCGTCCTTGCAGTGGACGCTGTGCACGAACTTGCCAACTTTCTGGAGTGCGGCGATCGGCTCACCGGTCCCATACAGGATCATGTTAGCCGGATCGAAGTTGATGAACAGGTTCTTGCGATCGACGTCCTGAATAAACTGCAGCAATGCGTCGGCCGTCTCCTGCCCGGTTTCCAGGTGCAGATCCTGACCATTGCGCTGGCAATGATCGCAGACGTCGCGCGTCACGGCCAGGACTTCCTGGTAGAGCTTGGATGTCGTTTCGTGCGGAACAAAGCCCAGATGCAAAGCGACGACGCGGCACTGGAGCAGCTTGGCGAAGTCGGCGATTTCCTTCATTTCCCGGGTGCGGGCTGCGCGCGTCTCGGGGGGGACCAGCCCCACGGTCTTGGCCACCGTGGGAATGTCCGCGTAGCTCTCGCCTTCGAAACCGCCAAATACACAGGTGAGCTGAATCCCGAAGTCGGCGAGCCGCTTGAGAAACCGATCGGCGTGCTCCTTGGTCCGCGTCTGTTGGTGGGGTGCATGCAGCTGGATAGTCGGGACCTCCAGTTCCTTGGCGACCTCTAACTTGACTCCGAGTCCGGCATCCACACTGGTAAAGACTCCGATCGGCCATTTTTCCACGGGTAACTCCTTCCGCTGTACGTATCACGGGGATGGGGACAAAGCGTAGACCCTGACCCTCTTCGGGAGTACCGGGACAGGGGACTGGATGAATCACTTCGCAGACCGTCACGGGAGTTTTCTGACCGAATCCGGTTAGGCTCCCAGACTCTTGGTTTCTGCCTCGACGCTGCTCCCGTCCGGCGTCTCGTCGTTGTGGATGTCAAACCAGCTTTCCTGGAACTGAACGAAGCCCGGTTCACCCCGCATGGATTTGCGAATGGCGACGTTCGTGGTCAGCGCGATGACGGCGTCGCCCATGGCGACTTCCGGACGGCAGCGCAGCTGTTCGCGAGCCTTATTGCGAATGCACCACGCCCAGTGCTCCATCTCCTCGGTGTAACCTTTGCTGACCGGCCCGGTGGTTTCGACGGCTTTGGCCAAGGCGGCGGTCGGGCGGCCGCTCGCCTGGGTGTCGATGACGGCCGCGCCTTTGTCACCTTTAACCGAAATGCGCGTGGACGTGTCCGAGCTCTTGTACAGGAGGATTTCCTGCTCCCGTTCGAGAATCAGCGTACCTTTCGTTCCCATCACGACCTCGCCGTACCCGCCGAAGTCGTTACCGTTGATGGACGAGTAGGTGACCACGATCTTTTTGTTCGGGTCTTTCTCGTAGCTGGGAATGCCTTCCTTCGGATCCGGAATACCGCTGATCTTGTCCTGGTATCCGACATGGAAGCCCGGATCGTATTCCGGGCCGGGGAATTCGAACATGCAGTAGACGTGATCTTCGGCGTCGCGATTGAGGGCGAAGATGTGTCGGCCGCCGGTGGCATGCACGGTCAGCGGGTGAGCTTTGCTGCCGTCCTTCCGCAGAGCGCTGCAGAAGATGCTGGCCGCATCCAGCTGATGGCTGCCCAACTCCGCCATCAACCCGCCGCCGGTCCGTTCCCAGATGCGCCAGCGCACCAGTTCCTCCATGGCGGATCGCACGCGGCCGTTGGCCAGGGTAATCTGCTGGTAGTCGTAGTCTTCGGCCTTGATGGTGCGATCGTTGTTCCAGGCTTCCCATTGAGCGATCTGGCGTTCCAGCATCGCACGGCGACTTGCATCGGTTTCCTCGTTCAACGCATCCTGGAAGCGCTTCAGCTGGTCGCTGATCTTGTCGATGCGTTCGCCACCTGCCAGGGGCACTTCGCCGCCGGGCAGCGGCGGTTGCCAGCTATCATTGCCGGGCATATTATTGCGGTGCCATTGGGCGCGAATGTGGTGGATCTGTCCGAGAACACCCCAGCGCAGCAAGTTGACGGCGTTGTCGTACAGCACGCTGTAATGCCGCTGATGTCCGGTGGCGAGGCACAGGCCCGTCTGTTCGGCAACCCGCCCCATCACCTTGCACTGGGCGACGTTGTGGGCCATGAGCTTTTCGGTCAGGACGTGCTTGCCGGCCTGCATGCATTCAATGGACACTTTGGCATGCAGGTGCAGCGGCAAGGCGATGATCACGGCTTCGACAGACGGATCCTTGATCAGCTCGTGATAGTCTTTATCGTAGACCTTCACGTTACGGCGCGCTTCCGACTCGTTTTTCCAGCCGAATTTATCGATGAGCCCGGTGCGGATGCCGTGAGTGAAAG
>JBFWYF010000383.1:0-6872 GCA_050186685.1 Pirellulaceae bacterium | reverse complement strand
CCGAACCGGTCACGTTGTTGGATTCGACCAGCGCCGCGACGGCGCTGATTCCGACTGAGGAATTCCATAACGCCGTGGGAGATGCCTGGCGAGACGTCGACTTCGATACGAGCGACTGGCTGGCTGGGCCCGCGGCGCTCGGGTTCGAAAAGTCCGTCGGTTACGAAGACTTAATCGATCTCGACGTTGGCGATGCGATGTATGGGGTCAATCAATCCATCTATGCGCGAATCCCATTCCAAGTGAGTGATCCTGGACAATTGCTGGCGCTTTCCTTGCACATGCGCTACGACGATGGATTCGCCGCGTACCTCAACGGAACGCTCGTGGCGACGCGAAACGGGCCGGCGAACTTGACGTGGAACTCAGGCGCGACGGCGCAGCACCCGGACCTGGATGCGAGAGAGTTCGAAGCGATTGACATTTCGCAGTACCTAAGCGCGTTGCGAGGCGGCGACAACGTCCTGGCTCTGCACGGCTTGAACGCAGGCGTTGCGAGCAACGATTTCTTGCTTTCGCCCAAACTGACTGCGATCGAACAGTCGGCAGCCGCTGAACTGGATCATCGGTATCTGACGACCCCCACGCCCGGCGCGACGAACGTCAGCGACGCGTTTGTGGAACTGGTCGCCGATCCGACGTTTAGTTCCGCCAGCGGCGTCTTTGACGATGCAATGAACATCCTGCTTCGCGGCGCCACGCCTGGCGCCGGCGTGATTTATACGCTCGACGGTACGATTCCATCGCCAACCAACGGTCACTGGGTGACAGCGGACAGCGAGCAATCGGTGGCGGAGACGACCCTTACGGTGTCGATGACGTCGAGTATTCGCGCGCTTAGCGTCAAGGACGGTTTATTGAGTTCTTCCGTCGCCACAGCGAGCTATGTCATTCTCTCCGCCGTTGCCACGCAACCGGCGAATCCCGTTGGCTTCAACATGTCCTGGGCGGGGTATCAGGCCGATTACGGTATGGATCCGGACGTAATCAACACCACCCTGCCAGACTATGATCTGCGAACCGCGCTGTTGTCGCTTCCCTCTTTAGTCGTCGCGACGCGAATTGAGGATCTCTTCGGCGCCTCCGGGATCTATGCCAACAGCAGCGCCCGCGGTCAGGAGCGGCACGCCTCGGTCGAACTCGTGGATCCCAACGGCGGTGAAGGGTTTCAGATCGACGCCGGCCTGCAAATGCACGGCAATTCGAGCCGCGACCATGGTTTCACGCCTAAGCACCCCATGCGTGTGCTGTTCAAATCCGAGTACGGCGCGCGCAAGCTGCGTCACCAGGTGTTTCCCGATTCGACCGTCACCCGGTTCGACGAGTTGTTACTGCGGGGGGCTTCGACCGATTCCTGGCCCGTAGTCGACGGCAATTCCGTGATGGGAGTGCAGCGCTGGGCGGCGCGGCATGCCACGTATATTCGCGATCAATACATGCGCGATACGCAACTGGCGCTGGGGCATGCATCGGGCCACGGGATTTATGTCCACTTGTACTTGGATGGCCTTTATTGGGGCGTTTACAACTTGGCCGAGCGGCCCGGGGACTCCTTCAACGCCGAAACGTTCGGCGGCGAAAAAGAGGAGTACGACGTCATTAAGGACTTCGCAGAGGTCGAAAGCGGCAATGCGACAGCCTGGAACCAACTCATGGGACTCGCGAACGCCGGCCTCGCGAGCGAAGCGGCCTACCAATACATCCAGGGCAACCATCCCGACGGGACGCGCAACCCGGCGATCGCCCGGCTGCTCGACGTTGAGAACCTGATTGATTACATGATCCTCCACATCTACTCCGGCGCGGAGGATTGGCCGCATCACAACTGGTGGGCTACGCGCCGACGTGGCCCCGAGAGCGAGGGGTTCCGCTTCTTCGTGTGGGATCAGGAGATCAGCAACGACTCGCTGGTCCGCATGTATACGCTCTTTCAAACGCGCTTCGAGGACCCCGTAGATTCCCCTTCACCCTCTTACCTGTATGGGAGACTCCTCGCCAATGCCTCGTTCCGGTTGAAATTCGCCGACCGAGTTCAACAGCTTTGTTTTAACCGCGGCGTGCTAAGTCCCGAGGCGAATTACGACCGCTGGATGGTCCGTCAGCAACAGCTTGACCACGCTATCGTGGCCGAATCCGCCCGCTGGGGGGACGCCCGGCGAACGGTCCCGTACAAGCGCGAAGTCGAATGGCTGGCGGAAATGGATTTCATGCGCGAGGTCTATTGGCCCGGAGTGCAAGCCGTCGCGCTCGAGCGATTTCGACGCAAGGGCCTGTTTCCGGAAATTCTCGCACCTGAATTGCTCGTCGATGGCGAGCCAACATCAGGGGGCCGCGTGCCGAGCGGCGCTCAACTCGAACTCTTGGACGCCAACGAAACACCCGGCACAATTTATTACACGTTGGATGGCGTCGATCCGCGGATGCCCATCAGCGCCTTGGAGACCTACGTCTTGGCAACTGGCGCCGAGCCAGCGCGGTATCGGGTTCCGGAGGATGCCACGAACGACGGAGCCTGGTTCCAGCCGGGTTTTGATGATTCCGCATGGGGCGAAGGCTTCGCCGCAATCGGCTTCGAACGCACGAGCGGATACGAGGACGAATTCCGTACAGACGTCGGCTTAGAGATGTTCAATATCCGCCAGTCGGTGTTTTTACGCGTGCCGTTCGATGTCGCCGCATTGCCGGAATTCGACACATTCACTCTGCGCATGAAATACGACGACGGCTTCGTCGCCTATCTTAACGGCGTGCCGATCGCATCGCGCAACGCGCCGGACGCGCCTCGCTGGGATTCCGGCGCCACGACTCAACATGCCGACTTGCAGGCCCTGCAGTTTGAGGACGTAGATATCACGCCATTCGCTCACCTATTGCAGGAGGGCCAGAATATCCTGGCGATCCAAGGTCTCAATGCCGGCGTCGGCAGCAGCGACTTTCTCATTGTTCCTGAAATCGTGGCGGTCAATACGAGTGGAGACCTCTCGCCGAGCGCGCTGCCTTACACAGGATCGCTAACGCTCACGGCCGACACATTGATTCGAACGCGAGTGAAACGCAGCGGCGAGTGGAGCACGCTGATTGAGGCCGCTTTCACGATCCCCTCGGCGCTGCGCATTTCGGAATTGATGTTTCATCCTCCCGACGCTTCGCCCGGTAGCCTCTTTGCGGCAGATGACTTCGAGTTTGTCGAGTTGATCAACTCCGGCGAAACGCCGCTGACGATCTCCGGGTATCGTTTCACGCAAGGGATTGAATTCACGTTCGCGGACGATTTGCCGGCGCTCGGACCAGGCGAGCGAATGCTCGTCGTTAAGAATCGGACCGCGTTCGCCACGCGATATGGCCAAGGCTGGAACATTGCCGGAGAATACGAGGGACAACTTTCCAACGGCGGCGAACGGCTGCAGCTCGTCGATGCCGGTGAGGAGGTTGTTCTCAACTTCGTCTTCGACGACGGCTGGGAGCCCAACGCCGATGGAGGCGGGCGTTCGCTGGTCATCCGGGACGTCAAGCTAGCTCCGGAGACATGGAGCGATGGCGGAAGTTGGACCTCGAGCCGCCTCGCGCTTGGTTCACCTGGACTGCCCGAGAATCGCGGACTCGGCGACGCCAACGGGGATGGGACCGTCGATCTGATCGATTTGAACGCCGTAAGGAATTCCTTCGGCGGTTTCGGTTTCGGCGACACCGACGACGACCGCGATGTCGACCTCGGTGACCTGAATGCGGTGCGCAATTACTTCGGCGCGGAGAACACGTCGCCGATTGCAAACCGCATGCTGGAAGGCGCCGTCGACATCATGGAAGTGCGGCACTTGTCCACCCGCACGTCTGAGGACGAGCGTACGCGCTCCATTGACGAGTTAGCTCACTTTCTGATCGTACACGAGCGCATCAGGGAATTGCCCCCGAGCGCTGCCATTCGCAGAAACTCCATCGGGATGATTGCATATTGCACAAGGCACTTTTCGTCACAATCTACTTGAACCGTGCGAAAAAGCTTGACAAGTGCCTGGGAACCGTTAGACTCCGCCACTAGATCGGCGACCTTCAATGCGTTCGCTTGTCGCCGATCCTTTTGGATGTTCGCCCACACTTCTCCACACCTGGCGAGGCTGCAATGAAGTTCATGCGCTTCGGTTTAGTCGTCATGGCCGCGACTACGTGTTTGGGAATCCTGTCCCATCGCGCGGCGCATGCTCAGATGGTGGTGCATTTCGGGACGGTGTCGCAGTTTCGAGGTCCTAATGACCTCGATCTCTCAGGCAACATCCTCTATGCCGTCAATCAAAACGATGATCAAGATCGTGTGGTGAAAGGGGTCACGTTCAGGACGGACAACAACCCTATTCCCGGATACAGCTTCACGATTCCACAAAACGTCGTGGTTTGGCAGACGAAACCGGAATTTGGCTCGACGGCGGATGACGACTCGCTGGAAGAAGTGATGCAAGACATCCGCTGGACGGACCGTAGCGGCGTCGGCTGGGATATGGAAGTGACGCCGGGCCACGCCTACAAGCTCCAGTTGCTGTGGTCGGGAAACCACGAAGAGAATCGCCGCTGGCAAATCGACGTGAACGGCCGCCGTGTGGTCACCGAAGCGCAGAGTTTGGGCGAGTTTCCGTACGATATCGGAGCCTCGATCGTCTACACCGGAACATTTAGCCAATCGTTCCTGTCAGACACGTTTTCCGTCCGGTATGGGCTGGGCACGGCCGGCACGGATCCCAACGGCATCTTGCAGGCCCTGATTCTCGAGGACCTGGGCGAACTGGTTCCCGGCGACGCGGACGGCGACGGGCAAGTGACGATGAGCGATTTTGACGTGATCCGAGCGAATCTATATACCGGAACGAGCACAGATCAGGGCGATGTCGATTTCGACGGCGACGTCGATCTGGATGATTTTGGTTTCTGGAAATCAAAATTCGGCGGCGGCGGACCTGCCACAGTGCCTGAGCCGTCGACGCTGGCGCTGTTGTCGACCGGAGGATTGCTGTTAGGTGGATTTGTATGGCGGCGACGCTCGCGTCGTCGCATGGCCGCGTAGGAGGGGCGTTTCGCTCCCCCTCGCGTCGCGCGCTCGCGGTGACGGGGCGTGCGAGGAAAACTCCTCATACTTCTCTTCTCCACCAAAACTGTACGAGCACCTCCGATGATCAATCCGACTCGACACGTTGCGTCGGCGTTTGCAGTTGCGCTTGCTCTCGCGACCGGCGCAGCGGCCCAAACCTCACTCGAATTTGCAGTCGCAGGCCCGGCGCCCTGGGCCGTGTCCTCGAATTGGAGCCCGGTGTTTGTCCCGGGCGATAATTTTCCTGCCGAGATCGCGGGCGTCTCGAACGGGGGCACGGTGACACTCTCAGCGCCTGCTCCGTTTCCCGTGAACGGAGTCGTCCTCGGTGAGGCAGGGCATCCGACGACGGCGCCGGTTGGCGTTGGCACCATGATTCTTTCCACCGGCGGATCGCTCAACGTCATTGCGCAGGGAAGCGAAGACGGAACGATTCCTGCAGTCGGTGCGTTTCGCGTTGGCGTCGGCGGTACCGGCGTCGGCCATTTCGAGATGACGGGCGGCGCGCTGAATGTAAGTGACGCCCTGAGTTCTGCGGGCGCCGCCGCTAGTTCCATAGCGTTGAGCGGCAATGCGTCCCTTTCCGTCGGCAGCGCCAGCCTCCAGCGGATTACGCGAATCCGCGGCCCGAACGTTTCGTTCGAATCCGCCGGCCCCGTCGACATCGGTGGAACCTTCATTCCAGAAATCACGGCCGCCACGCATAGTCTCATTGACGCCTTTGGCTCGCCGGTGAACGTCAGCGGCACGATTGCACCCCAGTTCAGCGGCTTCTCGCCGGCGGTCGGGACGACATGGACTCTCGCGCAAGGGAGTCAGGTCTCAGGCAATTTCACCAACGCCAAGAACGTGCTGGTGACCGGGTTTACGCCTGCGACTGGCGCAAAGCTCGAGGCAGTTAATAGCGGGACAACGTTGACACTGGAATACATCAATGCGTTGACGCTCAGCGTCGATCGTCGCACGGGGCTCGCACAGATCGTCAATCATATCGGAAATATCGCCTACGACGGCTATTCGATCCGCGACTCCTTTGGCAACCTCAGTCCCGGCACGTGGTCGAGCCTCGACGACCAGGGCACATCCGGTAATTCTTGGCTGGAGGCCAATCCGACGACGTCCGCGATCAGCGAATTGAACCCAACGAATAGCACGACGCTCGCACCGGGCGCCGCCAATGTGCTCGGCAAGATTCTTGCGCCGCCAACAGAGTTCGGGCAGCCCGATCCCAACCTGGTCTTCGAATACCACGCTGAGAACGGCCGAACTGTTTCCGGAATTGTGGATTTGAGCGGTAAGTACAACAACCTTGTCTTGATCGTCGATCCGGCGACGGGGCAGGCCGCAATTCAGAATCAGTCACCCTTCGATGTGGAGCTGGATGGATATTCGATCGCGTCGGTGAGCGGATCGCTGAGCGTCGCGCAGTGGAACAGTTTGGATGATCAAAACGCCGCCGGTGGGACGTTCCTGGAGGCTAATCCAACAACGACTCGTTTGAATGAGCTGAACCCGACGTCTTCGTTGCCTATGGCCGCCGACAGTTTGGCGCGCTCGATTGGCAGTCCTTTCAATGTCGCCGGGGCGCGCGATTTGACGTTTACGTTCCACTTGGCGGGAGGTGGCGGAGGCCCATTGGGCGACACCAACGGCGATGGCGCGGTGAACCTTGATGACCTCAACAACGTCCGCAACAACTTCGGTTCCAAGGGCATGGGGGATACCGACGGCGACGCTGACGTTGTTCTGGATGATTTGAACAACGTACGCAACATTTTGGGGGCGTGGGGGGGCG
>JBFWYF010000382.1:0-6875 GCA_050186685.1 Pirellulaceae bacterium | reverse complement strand
TCAGCGCTCTCTCCGCGGCCCGGAATTCCTGCGTACGTGTAGCGGAAGTCGCAAGACTTCCGACTCAGCGCTCTCTCCGCCACCCGGATTTCCTGCGTACGTGTAGCGGAAGTCGCAAGACTTCCGACTCAGCGCTCTCTCCGCCACCCGGAATTCCTGCGTGTGTGTAGCGGAAGTCGCAAGACTTCCGACTCAGCGCTCTCTCCTTCGGCTACGTACGCCCCAAGTTTGCAATCGCCTGAGCGGCGTGTACACTGCCGCAGTCCAGGCTGGTTGATCCCGATCCAGGCATCTGTGTTCGTGGCATCGTCTTACTCACTTGGGAGAACCTCGGATGGCGAAATTCTGTTCACTTCTGGCAATGGCGGGGCTGTTGATGGCGAGCGTGAGTTCTGCAGAGGATAAGGTACCTGTCGCGTTGCAGTTCACGATGAAGTCGCTCGACGGCAAGGACGTGAATCTCGCCAAGTATCAGGGAAAGGTGGTGCTGGTCGTCAATGTGGCCAGCCAGTGTGGCTTGACGCCGCAGTACGAGCAGCTGCAGGCCTTGCACCAAAAGTATGCCAGCCAGGGGTTGGCTGTGGTCGGCTTTCCCTGTAACCAGTTTGGCTCCCAGGAACCCGGGTCGGCTACCGAAATCAAAGAGTTCTGCTCCAAGAATTACTCGGTTTCGTTCGACATGTTTGACAAGGTCGAAGTCAACGGCGCGGGGGCTTGCGAGCTCTACAAGCATCTGAAGGCATTACCGACCAAACCGAAGGGCCCGGGCGAGATCACTTGGAATTTCGAGAAGTTCCTGGTGGGACGCAACGGCGAAGTGGTGGCACGATTCGCACCCCGGACGAAGCCGGATGCTCCAGACGTGATCCAGCAGATTGAGCAAGAACTGGCGCGGAAATAGAGAGTGTGGCCGCGACGGGCGCTGTTGGAAGCAACTTCGAGCGAGTCTTTCTAATGACCGTGGCCCGAAACGACGACCAGTCGGCCCAGTCGCCCCGGGCGAATACCGGTGGCCTCGCCTATCCTGAGCTCAGAGTGCGGCGCGAGCGAAGCAGCTCGCGCCGCACCTGGCTCCAGGCCGCTACGGTGGCCGGATTACTCGGACCGTCCGCCCTGCGTGCCGCTCAGCCCGCGCCCCGGAAGGCCCGCATCGCCATTACGCTTGACTTGGAGATGAGTCGCGAATATCCGCGGCGCGACATCCTCGAGTGGGATTACGAAAAGGGCAATCTCGACGAGGCCACGAAGCGGTACGCCGTCGAAGCGGCTCGCGTGGCGAAAGACCGCGGCGGGCTGATCCATTTTTTCTGCGTCGGTCGCGTGCTCGAGCAACCGGATGTGGCGTGGCTCAAGGAGATCGCAGCAGCGGGCCATCCAATCGGTAACCACACCTACGACCACGTGTATGTGCTGGCCCAATCCGTCGAAGAGGTGCAATTTCGCTTCCGCCGAGCGCCCTGGCTCGTCGCCGGACAAACGGTGCCGCAGATCATCCGGCAGAATATTGCCATGACGACGGCGGCGCTGGACCAGCGTTGCGGCATCCGCGCCAATGGCTTCCGAACTCCGGGTGGCTTCGCCGACGGGATTGCCGGGCGGGCGGATCTGCAGCGACTGCTCCTCGAGCTGGGCTTCCGCTGGTGCAGCTCCAAGTATCCGCCGCCGCAAATGGGCAGCCCGCGCACGCAGCCTACGGATGCCATCCTCGACGGCATTGTGCGGACCCAGGCCGCCGCGCAGCCATTCGTCTATCCCAGTGGGCTGCTGGAAATCCCGATGAGTCCCGTGAGCGATGTCAATGCCTTCCGGTCGAACTACTGGAAGTTACCGTGGTTCCTGACGGCCATCGAACGGGCCGTAAAGTGGGCCATTCAGGAATCAGCTGTCTTTGACTTTCTGGCCCATCCCTCGTGCCTCGTGGTCGAGGACCCATCGTTCGAATCGATCAAACTGATTTGCGATCTGGTGCGGGACGCCGGCGAGCGGGCGGAACTCTGCGGGTTAGACGGGATCGCCGCGGCGTATGGTGCGACCTGACGTAACGGTGGTGCCGCGCGGGCCTTGCCGCTGCCTTTGAGACCCTGGCAACTGACGGGACGGCCTCCGATGCGCGATCTCGCCACTATCGCCCGCATGCCCATCCCAGGAGGCTGGACTCGGCAAGTTGTAAAGGTCGGCGAGCGGGAAATTCCCCTGATTCTGCCCGCCGACGCGGACAGGTTTCTCGACGAACTCGAGGTTGCCGACAGCCCGGCACTCGCAGATCCGTTCTGGGCGAGACTCTGGCCGGCGGCGACTTCGCTCGCCGGCTGGTTGCTCCGGCGGACGTGGGCCGCCGAGCCGGCACTGGAACTTGGCTGCGGAGTCGGCCTGGTGGGTATTGCCGCCTGCCTGGCGGGTCTCCGCGTGACGTTTAGCGACCGCATTGCCGTGGCCGTAGACGTCGCCGTCGCCAATGCTCGGGAACTGGGATGCGAGGAAGCCGCGGGACTCGTCTTCGATTGGGCCAGTCCGCCATCGGTGCAGTATCCCGTGGTGCTGGCTTCGGACGTCCTGTATGACCGATCGCAGTATGGGGCGCTGGCGGCCACGCTGGATCGAGTGGTGGCGCCCGGTGGCGTGGTGTATCTGGGCGACCCGGGGCGGCACTCTGTAGGAGAGTTCGTCGAGCAGTGCCGGCGGCGCGGATACACCACGACTCTATACGGTGAGGACGGCCAGGTGCTTTCCCACCTGGCCGCCGGGCAGTTTCAAGTGCTCGAATTGCGAGACAATCACGCCCTCGTCGTTTGACTTAGCATGGTGCGTCCGGTATTCCGCAGGGGTCGCGGAGGCAGTGTGGTACGACGCTCCGCCGTCGCTATCCCTTGTCTTGCACGCACGCCGTGTGGCCCGTGCCGCATGGGCAACGACGGGAATCGGGGATGGCAAATCGACGACGGCGGAGCGTCGTGCCACACTAGTGTGGCGTATATTCCCCTCAGGTGTTGATTCGGATTGAGGGGGCGCTCCAGCTGCCGACCAGGGAACGTTTGTGCAGAGACTCGGCGGCCGTGCGCGACAGGAAGCCCTCCACAGCCATGCCACCTATGAGGGAGAGCAATCCGTTGAACGGTCAGATCTATCGAGCCATCGCGGCAACCATCGGTCGGATTTTACTGGTAGGGTTGCTGACCTGGACGTCGACCGGCCAGCTGCCGGGAGCGGAGATCGCAGCGCTGCGCGCGGCGGCCACCTCGATCACCTCCAACGAGCTGCGGTCGCACATCGACGTCCTGGCCGATGACTCCTTCGAGGGGCGCGAGGCAGGCAGCCGAGGTGGCCAGGCTGCCGCGGGTTACCTGGTGCGCCAGTTGGAGAGCCGTTCATTGCGGCCGGCCGGCGACAGTGGGACTTATTTCCAGTCGTTTGGTCAAGGCTTTCGCAACATTCTGGCAATGCTGGAGGGAAGTGATCCGGACCTGCGAAGCGAGGTGGTCATTCTGGGTGCCCACTACGACCACGTCGGGTATGGGACCCAGACGAACAGCTACGGCCCGTGGGGGTATATCCACAACGGGGCCGATGACAATGCCAGCGGTGTATCGGGATTGCTTGAGACCATCGACGCGTTGCTCGCCGTACAGCCGCCCCCCAAGCGTTCGGTGCTGTTCGCTTTCTTTGACGGCGAAGAAAAGGGGCTGCTCGGTTCCAAACACTGGATCGCGCGACCGACGGTGCCGCGTGAGCGCATCATGGGCATGATCAACGTCGACATGATTGGCCGGATGCAGCAGGATCGCATCGAGGTCTACGGCACGCGGTCCGCCTTTGGCTTGCGAAGAATGGTCAGTGAGTGCAACGAACTGACGCGGCTGAAGCTCGATTTCATTTGGGAAATGAAGGAAAACAGCGACCATTATCCCTTCTTCGCGCAGCGCATCCCGACGCTGATGGTCCACACAGGCCTCCATGGCGACTACCATCGGCCGAGCGACGATGTAGAGCGGTTGAATGCGGCGGGGATGCAGGAGGCGGCACGGTTCCTGTTCGCCGTCGTTTACGAGATGTCGGTGCGGCCGGCAGTGGGCCCCTTTCGAGCGACTGCGTTTCAAGAGCAGCCAGGGCACAAGGACCTGCTCGAGCGCGTGCTGGGAGAAGCCCCACCGCGGCTCGGCGTCGTATGGCAGAAACCGGGCGCCGATCAGACGGGACTCGTCGTCCAGGACGTGACGCACGGTTCGCCCGCTCAGCGGGCGGGCATCCGCCGCGGCGACCGCCTGCTGAAGTTCCGCGGAAGCTCGATTCTGGATCCCGAGCGGTTCCGCCTGGAAATCCTCGCCGCCCCATCCGCGACATCCTTGACCGTGCAGCGAGAGGGGTCCGACCAGCCACTGGACTTGCCGGTCGAACTTGCCGGTTCGCCCACGCGGATCGGCATCTCGTGGAAGGACGACGATGCCGAGCCCGGCACGGTGCTGCTGACGCAGGTCGTCCACGGATCGGCCGCCCACCAGGCCGGCCTGAGCGTGCGGGACCGGATCTACGCGGTATCCGGCAAATCGTTTCGCGACAGCCGGGAACTGCGCGAGCTGTTGACGACACACGAAGCGCCGCTAGAGTTGCTCGTCGAACGCGACGGCCAGCTGCGCGTCACGTCGCTGAATGTGCTGCCACGGGGCGGCAACCGCCCCTGATCACTCACCCAGCACCGCTCCACAGGCGCCACAGGTGCGGCCACAGAATGACGCAGCCGGCCACGGCCGATCCGAGCGACGTCGCGAGGACGACACCGCTGCCGACATCCAGGGCATCGCGTACATGCGGATTAAACTCCCGCGTGACCGCCTTGGCTAACCGTTCCAGAGCCGTGTTCACCAGCTCGGCTGTGAACACCACCGCGATGCACAGCACCAGCAGGCACCATTCGACGCGACTCACCCGGCACCACGCCGCTACAGCTGAGACGGCACAGGCGGCTGCAAAGTGCGCCGCAAAGCTCGATTGGCCTGTGAAGGCAACCCACAGCCCCCGGCCCGAGTCGTAGAACTTCCGGCCCCAGGTCCGGCGCGACGGCGGAAGATTCTCGTTCATACGTTTCCTGGCGCGGATGCCGCGTCACTCCAGTCCGTACGCTCCGGCCGGCGGGATCTGGACCCCGCCGATGCGTCCCAGCCGACTGCTGGCCAAGAAACGCGGCTCGATCGCCAGGTTGACTCCCAGATTGTTGCGGCTCGCATCGTAGTTGAATCCCAGGCGCACCAGCGCCGATTCGCCGATTCGTGTCAGCTGGATCGACTGGCCGATGTTGCCGGTCTCACCGAAATCAAACGACGCCGCCCCGGTGAAAATCCACTTCTCCGACATCCGGTAGCTCACCGCGCTCGTGACAATGTTGCTGCTGATCGGACCTTCGATCGAGCGAATTCCCACGTACAGGCTGCCTCGTTCCGGGCGGTTGATCAGGGCCCCCAGCGTGGCCGTACGGAGCCCCTGTCCGAACACGTCCGCAAAGCCGTCGGACAACAGCGTCAGACGATCTCCCACGTGCCAGCGAAAATCATAGTTCAGCAGCCCCCACGGCTCGCCGAAATTATCTTCATCCTCCTTGGGAAAATAGACCCCTTCGGCGTCGAATTCGATCCAATCGACGATCCGCTCCTGCCCCGGCGCGCCCCGCTTCGTCTGCCAGCGCTGCCGCACCGCCACTTTGGCCAGCATCAGGTCATCAGCCACCTCGGTCGTTGGCGACGCGACCCAGCTCTGAATGCCGCTGCGCAAGAGAAAATAACGCTCGTCGAACATCAGCGGCACGTTCGGACCGCCAACTCCCGCCGGACCCCCAAATGTGTTGAAGAAGAGCCGCCGGCGGAAGTGCTCGGTCGAATCGTCGTCGACCGGATCGTACAGCGGCAAAGAACTGAGGTTCTCTTCCGCGTCGGCATACAGGAATTCGGTTTCCAACAATACCTTGTGGGCCAGCCCGTTCAAATTAAACAGCGTGCTCTGCACCATCGGATCGACTCGCCAGAACGGCAGGCTGGCTCGCACACCCGTTTGCCCCAGGTAGCGGGTCAGTTCGTTGCCCGTGAGATCCTCACCCCAGTGCGCGGCTTCTCCCAGCACGTAGGGGACCACTTTGACGGCACCCAGCTGCACGGGCCAATCCAATTCCTGTCGCGTCGCCACGCGCAGTCCTTCCGCATCCGTTTCCCACGCCAGTGGGTCAAACAGGGCCACCTCGGTTGGGTTGCGAGGGTCGGGTGGTACGGCCGGCCGCAAATGCTCGTAACCCGCTTGCGAATGGCCGTGCCATGTCAGGAACCCGAAGACCGACTGCCCCGTCAGAAAATGATCGAGGCGGGGCAAGCGTTCGGTCTGCGTGAAGAAATCGTTCACGCGAACATCCGCCGTAAGACTCCAGGAACTGTTGCCTACGTAGCGTTTTAACTCCAATCCCGTAATCTGGTCCTTTTCCTGGTCCCACTCCTGCTCGAAGTACTGTTCCAGGAAATTGCGGTCGCTGATCAGGCCGGCTTCGGCGGTGAACTGGAATCCTCCGGCCAGCTGCTGGCGGTGCCGTCCCAACACGCGCCCGCGGTACTCTTCTTCCGGCAGCAGCACGCGGCGGTCAAACCCCAGGTTATCCAACCCCTCTTCCTTGATTCCCCAAGCGTCCAGGAAGCCTGTCGCCCGGCCTGGGACCCCGAGAAACTCCGGCCGGTCGTAGCGGAAGTCCGTGCCCAGCGCGAGCCCCCGGTCGCTGAGGTAGTCCGTCGAGAACGTCCATTCCGTGCCGTCAATCCGCTTCCAGCCCAGCACCTGGTACGTATCGAAGTCCAACAGTACCTGCGTCCCAAACACATTGTCATTCTTCAGCCGGACCGCATCGACGT
>JBFWYF010000381.1:0-6883 GCA_050186685.1 Pirellulaceae bacterium | reverse complement strand
GGGAACGGCGCTGGCGACCCGCGAATCCATGCCCCCGATTCACAATCTCTTTCCGCCGAAAGACGATCGGCTCACGCCGGAGAACGATCGCGATACTTTCAAGTTCGTGCAAGAACTCAACGCGGAACATGCTCGACAACGGCCCGGTGACAGCGAGTTGGAAGCGCGGATTAACTCCTACGAACTGGCCGCTCGCCTCCAACTCTCCGCCCCGGAGGCGGTCGACATCTCCCAGGAAAGCGAAGCGGTTCATCGGCTCTACGGTCTCGATGATCCGGTCACCGCTCCGACCGGCCGTCAGTGCCTGATGGCTCGTCGGCTGATCGAGCGCGGCGTGCGGTTCGTGCAAGTCTGGTCGGGGTCGCTCAATGCCGGATTTCCTCGGCAGAACTGGGACGGGCACGAAGACATGATGGCCAATCATGGACGGGAGGCTAAGCTCTTTGACCAGCCTGTGGCCGCGCTGCTCAAAGATCTGAAGTCACAAGGGCTCCTTGAAGATACGCTAGTGATCTGCACCTCCGAATTCGGTCGGATGTGTTGCTCGCAAGGGGGCAAGGGACGCGACCACAACCCATTCGCCTTCACGTCGTGGCTGGCAGGCGGCGGCATCAAAGGTTGAACGGCCTACGGCGCGAGCGACCAGTTCGCCTACAAGACCGTCGAGAACCCCGTCTATTGCTATGACGTGCATGCGACAGCACTGCACCTGCTTGGCATCGACCACACCGAGCTGACATACCATCACAATGGAATCGACCGCAGGCTGACCGACGTTCATGGGCATGTCATCCGTGAGATTCTGGGCTGATTGGGAGAATGGAATCATGAAGTCACTTGCGGAGCATACTTCCGAGGAAATCAAGGCGGCGGTTGCTGAGCGTTACGGGCAGGTGGCAACTTCACCGCGACTGAAATTCAACTTTCCCGTGGGCCGCAAGTTCGCCGAAAGCGTGGGATACGATCCCGCGATGCTTGATCGCCTTCCCTCCAGCATGTGGGAATCCTTTACCGGAGCCGGCAATCCGCAGCGCTTTGTCGACGCGAAGCCTGGTGAGATGTTACTCGACCTCGGATGCGGAGCGGGACTTGACCTGTATTTGTATGCTCAAAAGGTTGGTTTGGCGGGCCGTCTTTATGGTCTCGATCTGTCGCAAGCGATGATCGAAAAGGCCCGAAAGAATCTAGCCTCGGTCGGAGTCATGAATGTCGAGTGGTTGAATGCGCCAGCCGATAGGATTCCAGTTGCAGACAACGCTGTCGACCTCGTGACAGCGAACGGCATATTCAATCTGTCGCCTGACAAGGATGCGGTGATGCGCGAAGTGGCCCGCGTCCTACGACCGGGCGGGCGCACGATCTTCGCCGAAATCGTGCTGAAAAGGGAACTCTCCTGCGACATGAGGAAGGAAATCGACGACTGGTTCCGCTGCATCGGCGGTGCATTGGTAGAACAGAAGTTTCTTACTCGCCTAGAGGCGAATGGCCTGATGAATCCCAAGGTTCTTTCGCTCGGCCGAAACGCTCGAACTGGCCATGAAATGGCCCTTTGCGCCGTGATTCGCGCGGAGAAACAGCCATGAGCGAATCCATCACTACGCCGAACGGTTCCACCAGTCGCGACGCTCGTGCGGTATGGAATGTGGCTGCGTTGATAATGTCAGCGGCCGCGGCTGGCGGAAGCGTCTACCTGAGCTTGGGGCTTGGTCTCAAAGCCTGTCCCCTCTGTTACTACCAGCGATCCTTCGCGATGGCGGCTCTTCTTGTGTTCACGATGCTGCTCTGGTGGAACGGTGTGCGTTCCTCTGGTGCATGTTTGATCGTCTTGCCGCTGGCTGCAAGCGGACTGGGTGTTGCCGCCTTCCACGTTTACCTTGTCCAGACCGGAAAGCTCGAATGTCCGCCGGGACTATTTGGTTGGGGCGACGGACCATTGCAGAGCCTGACCGTCTTCGCGGTACTGACGTGCGTATGCATCGCGGGTGTCCTATCCACGGGCCGTGCGGAAGTTGGCAGTCGGTCAACAAAGGCTGTCGCAGCGATGCTCATCGGTGTGGGGGTCTCGTGGATTTGCATTGCGAGCACTCCACCGTTACCTCCGCCGCCACAGCAGCATTACGACGAAATAAAGCAGCCCTTGGATATGTGTCGTCCGCCGTTTCAGGGAGGTTGAAATGTCGCGTTGGTTGATCCTGCTATATGGGGTGGTCGCATATGTGGTCTTCCTGGCGTCGTTGCTCTACGCCGTGGGTTTCGTTGGCGGATTTGTCGTGCCTAAGACAATCGACTCGGGGCCCGTCACCGACACCACGAAGGCAATTCTAATCAATCTCGCGCTGCTAAGTCTCTTCGCCATTCAACATAGCGTCATGGCTCGCCCCTTCTTCAAGCGCTGGTGGACTCGCATCATCCCGCCGCCAGCAGAGCGGAGCACGTACGTGCTGGCGACCAGCCTCATCCTGTTTCTCATGTTCTGGCAGTGGCGACCGTTACCCGACACCGTTTGGAGTGTCACTCAGCCCGTGATTGCGGCCACACTATGGGCGATCTTTGGGTTCGGTTGGTTCATCGTGCTGATTTCGACGTTTCTCATTGATCATTTCGATCTGTTCGGCCTCAGGCAGGTGTATCTCCATTTCACGGGACAGCCCTACACGCCCATTTCATTTCAGACGCCCTCGTTGTACCGATACGTTCGTCACCCACTTATAGTCGGCTTTCTGATCGCCTTTTGGGCCACACCCGAGATGACGCGGGGGCATTTGCTCTTTGCTGCCGTTGTGACTGCCTACGTTCTGGTCGCATTGCGGCTCGAAGAGCGGGACCTCTTGGCGTATTACGGAGAAACGTACTCCAGATACCAACGGCAGGTTCGTATGTTAATGCCGCTCCCGGTCAATCGCCGCTCTCAAACAGAAGCAGCGCCCGCCGACATCGAATCACAACAGGCGAGGCCGGGCAAATAATGTGGGAGTTCTTGGCGACGGAAGCAGGCATCCGCCTCGTGTGCTTTATTGGCATCTTCGCTGCGATGGCCATCTGGGAGTTGGTTGCACCGCGGCGCGACTTGCACGCCGGCAAGCCGCTCCGCTGGGGAAGTAATTTGGGCCTGGTGTTTCTCAATAGTCTCTTGCTGCGGTTCATCGCTCCACTGGGTGCGGTGGGAATCGCATTGTTCGCTGAATCCCGGGGCTGGGGGCTTTTTCACTACTTTGATGCGACATACTGGTTGGCCATCGTTCTTTCCGTGATTCTGCTGGACTTTGCGATCTACCTGCGACACGTCATGTTTCACGCCGTGCCGCTGCTCTGGCGGCTGCACATGGTCCACCATGCTGATCTCGATTTTGATGTGACAACCGGTCTGCGGTTTCACACGATCGAGATTCTGCTGTCCTTCGGGATTAAGGCGGCGGTCGTGCTATTGCTCGGACCGCCAGCGGTCGCGGTATTGATTTTCGAAGTTCTGCTCAATGCGACGTCGATGTTCAACCACAGTAACGTTCGAATGCCGCTGGGATTCGACAGGGTGTTGCGCTGGCTCGTCGTCACGCCGGACATGCATCGTGTCCATCATTCCGTGTTTCCGCGAGAGACGAACAGCAATTTTGGGTTCAACCTGCCGTGGTGGGATCGTCTGCTGGGCACATACCGCGATCAACCCACGGATGGCCATACTGGGATGACAATCGGCCTTACGGACTTTCGGGACGAGCTTATCGCTGACCGATTACATCGAATGCTGTTGTTGCCATTTGCCGAGCACTCCAGTGAATACCCGATCAACCGCCGCGATAGCCCGTCATCGACCAATGGCGAAGATTCGACCTCGGCTCATAATCAAGCCAACGCCGAGCATTTGGCGAACCCAATGGACCGGCTTGCCGCCGAGTATGACCGCTGGTTTGATTCTGCCGAAGGAAAGGAACTATTTCGGATTGAGTTGTCCTGCGTCCAGGATGTCATCAGCGACAAAAACGGCCGCTGGCTCGAAGTCGGCGTCGGGACAGGTAGATTTGCCGCCGCGATTGGGGTTCGCGAGGGCGTTGATCCATCGGAGCCCGCTCTACTGCTGGCCAGAAGTCGCGGAATTGACACCCGTCACGGTACGGCAGAGCAACTGCCATACTCGGAGGGAACCTTCGACGGCATTCTCCTCGTCGCGACGTTGTGCTTTGTCGCCGACCCATGCGCGGCGATGCGGGAGTTCCGCAGAGTGATGAAGCCTGGTGGACGACTCGTGATAGGCATGATTCCATCTGATAGCCCGTGGGGAAAGCTGTACGTCGAAAAGAGCCGGCAGGGCCATCCATTCTACGCAACGGCACATTTTTACACGGCAGCCAACGTGATCTTGTTGGCTGCAAACGCCGGTTTTTCGTTCGCGCGTGCGTGTAGTTGCCTTCTGAATCCTCCGAATTCAACACCGAAGCACGAAACCTCGTGCGGAATCGTGCAAGAGGCCGGATTTGTCTGCCATGGGTTTACTGCGGAAGTGCGGAACCAAGGTCGGAACAGCGGTCTTGCTGAACACACGGAACGACGTTCAACCGAGCGCGGTTGATGGACCTCTGGAATGGTCGACCATCATTGGTGCCTGTCGCTTAGGATTGCAAGCAGAAGTTCTTCTGACGGACGTCGCAAGCCACCCACGGCGTCCGATGATTTGCCCGATACCATTCCGGCGTCCGGTGGTTTTCGCCCATCTCGTAGCCAATGTTCTGAATGCGGCTCAAGATCGGAAACACCTCGCGGCGGGTTCGGCGGTACTGGGAGCGGAACTGGCAGGTGAAGCATTTCCGGTTGCGGAAGCACCAGTTGATGATCAGCCAGGTCAAGCGAGATCGGTCGACCGCCCAGCCCCAAGGCGACCAGATCGGGCGGGTTTCGCAATCATGGGAACGGTGGGGTGGTGGTTCACGTCGCGGCTTGTTGTAACCGGACGCCAGCAGGATCTGGCAGCCATCCGGCGATTTGACATCCGGGATCAGCAACTCGCGGACGGCCCAGTCGAAGTACCGCAGCGCGTCAGGGCTGGGAACCGTGTCGTCCTCCAGGTGGAGCGTCACGTCGGCGCGCAGCTTGAAGGCGCGGAACACCGCTTCATGGGTGTTTCTGTTGAGCCCGAGGCGTTTCTCGTTGACGACCAGACGCATCTCACAGGCGTTCCACTTGCGGAACGCTTCGATCACCTCCTCGTTGCCCGGTTCGACGTTCGGCAGTAGCAGCCAGTCGGCGATCCCATCGCATTTCGCCAGCGCGGCCAGCACCTCGCGGGTGTACGCCGGCCGGCGGTAAGACGTCATGGTGATCACACGGAGCATTTCTTCACCTCACAAGGAGCGTTTGCCGGTCGCTGGCGACGACCTGGAATCCATCTTCCAGCGCCATCGGCACGACGAACTCGGCCTTGCCGAGGCGCGGCAGGTCGGTGTCGTCGATCAGGACGACGGCGCGATGGTTCATCGGAGCGGCCTGGTAAGCCTCGAAGTGCCAGCGGCGGCCGTCTTCGCGTTCGGGATGCGGACCGTCGAGATACAAGAGATCGATGCGGATCGGGAACGCTCGCACGAAGGCCAGGGCGTCCGCCAGTACGCAGAACACGTTGGGACGATCGACCGCCAGTTCGCGGGTGAGCTTCACGGCGGCCGGATCGGTATCAACCGACCAGACCGTTGCATCGACAGGCCAGCGCAACGTGCTGTGGCCATCGGTGTCTCGCCAACCACGGTTGCGGATGCCACCCACTTCAACGATCACGTGCCCATTCCGCTCGCGAAACGCGGCGACGGCTTCGTCGAACAGGAATCGATTCGGTCGGGTCATGTCGTGCTCCGATTCAAATGCGGAAACGCAGCATCCGGCACTGGACGCCCGACGAATCGGCTTAGCGTCTGCCACAGGTCCGCTTCGGGAGTGGCTGCGATGTCGATCACGAGCAAGTCGTCCCGCCCCTCGAAATATCGCATGACCGATTCGTGATGTTCGTCCCACGCTGCCGAGAATAGGTCGCGGTGAAATCGCGTGGTGCCCCAGTAGAACAGCCGGCGATTGAACCACTCGTCGCCTTTGGGCGGGTTCCAGCGCGCCATCCACCGCTCGACCGATTCGAGCCACGCGGCCTTGTCGCGTGTCGTGAAAATGAAGCGGCTGCCCGGATAGAGGCGATCCGCCGTGCGCCACCAGCGGACGAAGGGGCCTTCGATAAACGCGTCGAGATCGGCCGGCAGCGTCAGATCGGATTCGTGCCAGCGGTCCATGACGTGCGATCCACGGTCGTCCCAATGCACCGCGTTGAGCCCCATCAGCCGCAGCGCGTCTGTCAGGCTGCGAGTTCCGGTGCGTCCCAGTCCAATGCCGAAAATCATGTCTGCGTCTCCTTGAGTTCTGCGGTCGCCAAGGTGAGCCAATTGACGTCCCAGCAGGGTTCGACCTTTGCGATTCGCTCCGCAGCGTTTTGCCCAAGTCGCTCGTAGCCGTCCGTGCCCATCGCCGAGATGTGCGTGGAGTGCGAGGTGAACCAGCGATAGACATAGCTTGGCCGCGGATCGTGTTGGATCGGGTCGGCGCGGCGCAGCTTCGCGGCCTTGAATCGCCGCAACAGCCCCTGGTCCTGGCCGCTCTGAATGAACGGATAACCGCCGACCTGCTCGAACGCAGTGCGGCGGAATGCCCATGCGCCGTGGAACAGATACTGGTTTGCCTTGCGCTGCAGGCGGTTTCGCTTGTCGTTGTAGATGACGGTGGGGATCGTGTAGTCGGCGTCGGCCAGCGCGGCCGCCGCGGCGGACATGTGCCAGGGGAGATAGATGTCGTCATCGTCCCAGACGCAGTAGGCATCGACGTCGGCCGAAACGAGGCCCGCGCTGGCATTGCGCTTCTC
>JBFWYF010000380.1:0-6884 GCA_050186685.1 Pirellulaceae bacterium | reverse complement strand
GAATCGAACGGCTGCTTCGAGCCACCCACTCCATCAAAGGAGGCAGCGGCTACTTCGGCTGCCAGAATATCGAGCAGGTGGCGCACGCGATGGAAGACGTTCTCGAATCGCTGCAGGGCGGTGAGATCGCCGTCTCGTCGAATCTGGTCGACGCCCTTCTGGCCGCCACCGACCAGGTGACGGCCCTGATCGACGACATCGCACATGCGGATGAATGGGACGTGGCGGCCGTTCTCGGTCAATTGGCGTCCGTTAATCGGCGCGCCGCGCCCGTTTCGTCGTTGCAACTCGAGTTCGATTTGCATGAATTGCAGCACGATGGAGGTCTCGACGCACTGGAGCTGACCGAACGCATTACCGCCCTGGGGACCATCGTCCACGGCGAGCTGCACGTCCCCGACTTCGATGCTGCGGCGGGCTGGACCGACGTACCGGTTCGTTGGCGCGTGCAGATTGCGAGCCCGCTGACAGAGGAAGAGTTCCGCGAACGGCTGAACCTTCCGCGATTGGAGAGCAACACACCCTCGTCGGCAGAAGGCAACGAGGGGCAGGCGGATCTTGTGGCCGGCAGGCCGCCTGAAACTGCGCCAAGACAACCCGAAGCGGAGGCACCGCCACAAGCCGAGCTCAGTCCGAAAACCCCCATGGCTGACCGCGAATCGGTTCCTCAAGTCCCTGGTGCTCCGGGAGAGAGCCAGGGTGAGGTCGAGGTGTGTCCTCGGACAGAGCCAGGTGTGGTTGCCGCGACAGCCGCGGCGGATCGAGCAACCACGACGGCGGCTCGCAGCGACACGATCCGTATTCCCGTGCAGCTAGTGGACCGGCTGATGACGCTGGCCGGTGAACTGGTGTTGGTGCGCAACCAGACTCGCCGCTTCGTCGATTCGAATCAGCCCCTGCCTGGCCCCGTCCGGCAGCGTCTGGAGGCCGTAACCAGTGAACTGCAGACCGTTGTACTCCAGACTCGCATGCAGCCGGTGAGCAAACTGTTCGGCAAGTTTCCACGTCTCGTTCGCGACCTGGCTCGCCAGTTCGGCAAGCAGATCGAGCTGCAGGTGGCCGGCAGTGAAGTGGAACTCGACAAGACCATTCTCGATGCCATCTCCGATCCGCTGATGCACCTGGTTCGAAACGCCTGCGATCACGGAATGGAAATGCCGGACGAGCGGCGCGCAACGGGCAAGCCCGCCGAGGGTACGATCCAGCTGACGGCGCGCCACCTGGGCGATCAGATTTCGATCGAGGTCCAGGACGATGGACGAGGCATCGACCGTGAAGCAATCCGGCAACAAGCACTGCGGCAGCGCATCCGGACAGAAGAGGAACTCGCACGGCTGGATGATCGCGAGTTACTAGCCCTGATTCTATTGCCTGGATTCTCGACCGCGAAGCAACTCACCGACATTTCGGGGCGCGGCGTGGGCATGGACGTCGTCAAGACCAATATCAGTCACGTAGGGGGAAGCCTGGAGATCACTTCGGTCGCGGGGCAGGGGACCACGATTGCCCTTCGGCTGCCGCTCACGCTGGCAATCATTCCCGGCCTGTTGGTGACCGCCTGCGGACAGCGCTATGCGATTCCGCAAAAGGAAGTCGAGGAACTGGTTTACATTCGTCCGGGGCAATCCCATGTCCGGATCGAACGGGCCGCCGACCAGACGTTTCTTCGATTGCGTGGCAGGCTTCTGCCCCTGGTGCGACTGGCTACGGTACTGCGAAATCCGGCCTCTCTTGCCAGTGCAACCCAGACCTCGCTGCCGGTGGAAGCCTCCGACGAGACGACGGCTCTGATTACCTGTGCGGTCGTTCGTGCGGGTTCTCGACGCTTTGGGCTGGTTGTCGACTCGGTGCTCACGAGTGAAGAAATTGTGGTGAAGCCGATGCATTCGAGCTTGCGCCGCCTGGCGATTTACTCGGGCGTCACGATTCTTGGAGATGGACAGGTGGCCTTGATCCTGGGCTGCGATGGAATCGCTCGCCATGCGGCTCTGCGATTCGGGGAGGATGCAGAAGTTCGAGCAACCGAAACAACATCGGCGAACGCACGTGCGCAGCGGGTGCTGCTGCTGCGTGATGGCCCCGAGGAACAATTCGCGGTCCCCCTGGCACTGCTCCGACGTGTCGTGATGGTGTCCCGTGAGCGGATCGAGCGAATTGGACCACAGGAGTTCGTGACGCTCGATGGCGAATCCACGAGATTGTTGCGACTCCGGAGCCTTCTGCCGGTCTCGTCGGCGGCTGAGACCCAAGTGGCCTACGCGGTGATTCCCCGGGGAGTTGACCGGCCGGTCGCGATGCTGGTCCGCGAGATACTCGATACGGTCGATGCGGCCGTGGAATTACAGCCCACGGCGGTCACGACACCGGGCGTGTTGGGGACATCCGTCATTCGCGGTCGGATGACCTTATTCTTGGACCTGGCGACACTCGCCGGACGGGCCTGCAAGGTGAATTCGCCGTCGATTCCGACCACCGCACCGGCTCCCGGGGCCCGCATCCTGGTAGTGGACGACACGCAGCTGTTTCGTGAGCTGGTAAAGAGCTATCTGGAAGCGGCCGGCTACGAGGCGGTCACGGCCACCGATGGGCAGCAAGGGCTCGAGTTGCTGAGCCGTCAGACGTTCGATTTGGTTGTCTCGGACCTGGAAATGCCGGTTACGAACGGATGGGATTTTGCCAGGTTGGTTCGAGGCCAACCTGCACACCGGAATCTGCCACTCGTAGCCCTGACGACCTTATCGTCCGATGAGGACCGACAAAAGGCGTTGGCAGCAGGGTTCGACGGATTTCAAGTCAAGCTGGACCGCGTGTCGCTGCTTGAGAACATCGCGCGGCTGTTGTCGTCGAGAAGCACGCAGCATTCGGTGGGAGTGACCGCCCATGTTTGACCTCCTGGAATCGTGCTCCGAAGGCAATGTGTACTGTACGTTTTGCCTGGGAGAACGCTGGTTCGGAGTGGATGCCCGATGGGTCAAGGAGATAAGCACGCAGTCCGCGTTCACTCCCATTCTCCACGCTCCGGCGGTGGTCCAGGGGTTCGTCAACTTGCGCGGACACTTGTTTCTGGTATTGAATCTGCGCGACCTGCTAGCGCCCGAAGCCATCCCGCATGCCGGCCCGGGGCAGCTGATCGTCTTTAAGCCCGCAGCCGGTGAATCGTTTGCCCTGTACGTCGATCGGGTCGGCGACATCGCGCACTTCCCGGCGGAAGACATGGATGTCTCACGGAGTGAAGAGGACGTCGCAGTGCGACAGGGGTCAGGCACACGCCTGGTCGAGCTTGTGGCCGGCGTCGCGAAACGCAGTGAGGGACTCGTAACGATCGTCGATCCTCGTCAGTTCCTGGCGACGGTCGCCACCGACCATCCGATGCCCACAGCAAGTAACCGTGTACCCACATGCCATTGACCGACACCTTGAATTCGTTCACCGGATGTAAGCCATCATGCGCAATATGAAGCTCAGTTGGAAAATTGGAATTCTTATCGGTGTGTTGGCTGCCACGGTGCTTGGTGTGGCCGCCGTTGGCGTGCGCCAGCTGGGCCAGCTTAACGAGGCCGTACAGGAGCTGGTTAGTACCACGAGCCGAGCCGGGTTGCTGGCGGCCGAGCTGCGCAGTGAACTGCTCTTTGCGATCCGCGCGGAGAAGAATGCCATTCTCGCACCCACCGACGAACAATCGGCACGCCACGCGCAGGCGGCCGAGGCGAGCGCGGCCCGGGCTAACGACCTCCTGAAACAATTGAATGAAGTGCTCGGCCAGGCCGTCACGGCGGAACAACGGCATCAAGTCGAGGAATTTCAGCGGCATTGGGCGGATCTGCAAGCGAATCAGAAGCAAGTGTTGCAGCTGGCGGTACGCAATACGAATCTCAAGGCCACGGAACTGTTGAGTAGCGAGTTCGGTGAACTAACCGAGTCCGTGGCAAGCTACTGCTCGAGAGAAATTGCGCGATTGGAACAGGACGCTGCCACGGCGCCCGTGCCTCCCGACGCCACTCGCATGCGCGACCAGCAGCAACGAATGGGGATCTTGCATCGGCTAGGAATGCTAGGTCTCGAGACTCAATTATTCTTGTTCGCTCATAACAATGCACTGACCGAGACGGTGATGAATCAATTGGACCAGCGCATTGGTTCGGCATTGACCGAGATGCAATCGCTGACGGCGGCAATCCGTCCTTTGCTCAGTGAAGCAGAACGGGCCGACCTTGGACTGGTGGCCGCTGACGTCCAGAAGCTGCGGAAGACCGCGGCCAAGATACAGGAGTTATCGCACGAGAATACCAACGCGCTTTCGGTCGAGCGAACCTTGACCGTATCGGTGGAACTGACGACGAAGTGCAATGACGCGCTGCGCGACTTGATTGCGTCGCTCGAAGAACAATTGGAGCAAGGTCAGGCGGACAGCCGGCACACGTACCTGACGGCCGTCTACTGGACGGTTGGGACCGGAGTGGCAGGCGTCGGTCTGGGGCTCGTACTTGCGACCATTCTCGCCCGATCCATCATTCGTCCGATTGCGGACGGCGTGGAACTGGCCAATACGATTGCGCGTGGTGACCTGACGAAGCGCCTGCGGCTGGCCCAGTCGGATGAGATGGGGCAACTGGCCACGGCCATGGATCATGCGGCCGATACGTTTGCGGTGATTGTGGGCGATATCCACGACCTGTCCGCAAAGATCAGCGGGGCCGCCGCGGATCTGACTACGGTGTCGCATCAGTTGCTTGCGCAAAGCGAAGAAATGTCGACGCAGGCGGGGATTGTGGCTTCCAGCACCGACCAGCTGACGACGAATATTGGAACGATGGCCGCTGCGGCGGAGCAAATGAGCATGAACATCATGTCGATTTCGTCGGCCAGCGAGGAAACCAGTGTGAACGTCGCCCGCATCTCGTCCGCAGCCGAAACGACCACGCGCAGCGTCGCCGCGGTCGTGACGGCGGTACAGGGTGCCACCCTGTCTTTCGAGGCCATTGCCCGCGACGCCCGCGAAGGTGCTCAGGTTACCTCGGAGGCCGCCGGCCTCGCCGGCAGCGCGACCTCGACGATGAAGGCGCTAGACCGCTCGGCGAGCGAAATCGGCAAAGTTACCGAGATCATCAAGCTGATCGCCATGCAAACCAATCTCCTCGCGCTGAACGCCACGATCGAGGCGACGTCCGCCGGAGAGGCAGGCAAAGGCTTTGCCGTCGTGGCCAATGAGATCAAGGAATTAGCGGGTCAAAGCGGCAAGGCAGCCGACGACATCGCCCGGATGATCGAGGAGATTCAGGGAAATACGCGAGAAGCGGTCACCGTTATTCAGCGCGTCGCGGAAACGATTACCACGATTAACACGGCTTCGGATCGCATCTCGAAGGCGGTGGAACAGCAAAGCCGCAGTGCGACCGCGAGCGCCGCAAACCTGGACTCGGCCGGCCAGGGCGTCGCCCACATCGCGGCATCGATTGCCGAAGTGGCGAAAGGCACGAACGAGATGTCGCGCAATTGCAGCGAGGCCGCCAAGGCCGCGACGGACGTTTCGCAGAACGCGGCTGAGGCTGCCGGTGGGGCCCGCGAGATCGCCGGCAACGTTCAGGGTGTCAGTCAGGCAACGAAAGACAATACGGCCAGTGCGCAGCAGGTCAACCAATCCGCCGGCCACCTGCAGACGATTGCCGCCTCGCTTGACCAGATCGTCGGCCGATTCCAGCTCGGCGCACGTACGGCGTAGAATAGGGCGGGATGGCGGCAGGGCCTGGAATGTGGGTTTCATGTTGGATTGTGCGCGCGTTCTCATCGTCGACGATTCGCGGATCTTCCGCGGGGCGATCCAGGAGGCGTTGTGTGGCGAACACGACGTCGCCGTGGTGGGATCGGTATTCAGCGGTTCCAAGGCGCTCGAGTTCATCCGTGCGACACCACCGGATCTCGTCACTCTCGATGTCGAAATGCCCGGGCTGGATGGCCTGCAGACGCTGAAAGCGATTCAGGATTTCAATCGAACGCAGCCAGCCGGTCGGGAAGTCGGCGTACTGATGGTCAGCGCGTTCACTCGCCGAGGAGCGGATATTACCGTCCAGGCGTTACAAGCGGGGGCCTTCGACTTTATCACTAAACCCTCGAGCAGTTCGGCAGCGGAGAGTCATGCGGCCTTGCGAGACGAGCTGCTGGCCAAGATCCGCACCTTCATCGCCCGCCGCCGCGGTGGAAGCGTGTCCGCCTCACCGCCCACTCGCGCGCTGCCGGACGTCGTGCATCGGACCACTTCGCCATGGACGGCCCGCGCTGTTCTGGTCGCGGCGTCGACGGGTGGACCACGCGCGCTGGCCACGCTGCTGCCCGATCTGGCCGCACGGATCACGATCCCCATCCTCATTGTCCAGCACATGCCGGCCGAGCTGACACGGTCGCTCTCGGAAAATCTTGGACGGCAGGCTCGCTGCACCGTGGTGGAAGCAGGAGATGGCCAGACGATCCAGCCGCGGACGGTCTATGTGGCGCCCGGCGGAAAGCACCTGGTACTGCGTAAGACGGCCGCGCATCAGTTAACTACAGGGTGGAGCGATCAGCCTCCGGAATGTGGCTGCCGACCGTCTGCGAATGTACTGTTCCGTTCCGCGGCGGCAGCGCTGGGTGGGCAGGTGATCGCGGTCATTTTGACTGGCATGGGCAACGACGGCACAGCGGGCGTGGCGCCGCTCAAGCGAGCTGGCGGCTATGTCTTGGTGCAGGACGAAGCGTCGAGCGTCGTGTGGGGAATGCCCGGCAGCGTGGTCGCCGCGGGACTGGCGGACGCGGTATTGCCCCTGTCCGGAATTCCAGCCGCCGTTCAGGAACTGCTGGACCGGAGGGCTGGGAGCTCCGCAGGATGACGACGAGCAAGGAACTGACCTCCG
>JBFWYF010000379.1:0-6885 GCA_050186685.1 Pirellulaceae bacterium | reverse complement strand
TGCGGGCCGATGCCCTGCAGCAGGAGACGGAACTGCAGGTGACGGCCAATACGGGGTTCGTGGTCCATGCCGATCGCGATCAGTTGGCGGTCGCCCTGCAGGCCCTGGTCCGCAATGCGCTCGAGGCGCTCGGCAGCGGGGGGACTGTGCGTCTGGCGGCCCAACGCGTCCTCCACGTCGGGCGTGTACGCCGACTGGAGTTGTCGGTCGAGGATTCAGGTCCAGGCATTGAGCCTGCCGTGCGGTCCCACCTGTTTGATCCGTTCTATTCCGGCCGGGAAGCGGGACGCGGTTTGGGATTCGGGCTGTCGAAAGCCTGGCGGATCGTGCAGGAGCACGGGGGCACACTTCGCGTGGAAGCGGTTCAGCCGACAGGGGCTCGGTTTGTTCTCGAGCTGCCGGTCGAACCACGCGATGCCAGCGTCGGCAGAGGAAGAACTGAAAGGGGCACTACCTAGCGAACGCTCGCTTCCTCCGTCGGTGTCGGTGCGCGCGGCAGCAACAGACTCTCGGCCGACCGATGCGCGAGTTCCGTCGCCAAACGCGAACGGCTCGGCACCGACCACGGCAAGACGACGCGAAACGTGCTGCCTTTGCCCAGTTCACTGACGAAGGAAATCTCCCCGCCCAACAGCTTGCACAGTTCCTTGACGATGGACAATCCCAGACCGGTCCCGGAGTATTCGCGCGTCAGCCCGTCGCCGCCATGCACCGATTTACTCTGGCGGAACTTCTCGAAAATGATCGTGCGGTCTTCTTCCGGAATGCCAACTCCGGTGTCCGCGACCGTCAGCTCCATCTGGTCTTCGTCCAGACGGTGAGCCCGCACGGTCACGCGACCGCCTTCCGGCGTGAACTTGATCGCATTGGACAGCAGATTGGTCAGAATCTGCTGGACCTTGAACTGGTCCTGGTAAATCGGGGGGGCTTCGGGATCTGTGAACACTTCCAGGTCGATATTCTTTTCCTCGGAGAGCGATCGCATCATGTCACACTGCGCATGGATGACGGCATCGAGCCGGAACTCGGAAGGGCGCATCTCCATCTTGCCGGCTTCCAACTTCGCCAGATCCAGGATGTCGTTGATCATATCCAGCAGGATGCGACCCGACTTCTGAATGTTTTCCGCATAGCGGCGTTGTTTATCCGTCAGCGAATCGATGCCGCGCAGCACGTCCGAGAAACCGATGATGCTGTTCAGCGGTGTGCGCAGTTCGTGGCTCATATTCGCCAGGAAATCACTCTTCAGGCGATTCATCTCGTAGAGCTGCATGTTGGCCTGGGCCAGCTCGTCGACCTTCGCGTCGAGCTTGCTGTTGATCGTTTCGAGCTGTGCCTGAGCTTCCGTCAGGTGACGCAACATGCGGTTGAATGCATCGGCCAGTTCCTCGAATTCGTCGTTCGTGTGCAGATCGGCTCGCTGCTGAGTGTAGCCGCGGCTGATATCGTCGCTGACGTCCCGCAGGTGCTTCAATGGTTTCACAATCACGTAGCGGACGATCAGGTACAGACCGATCATAGCGACGAATACCGTCAGAATTCCCGCGGCGACGAGGATCGCGCGCACGAGATTCTCGGCTTTGCGAGTTTCGGCGTACGGCATTTCCACTTTCACGACGCTGAACGGCGGCCGCGAAGCTTTGATGGCTTCCTTTTCGGATTCCAGCAGGCCGGTGGTCAGCACCGGATCGTGGCAAATGCGACAGCTGTTGGTCCAATTGACAACCTGATAGTAGAGGAACCGGTCGGAAGCCGGGTCGGCGATCGGCTTGAACGGCATCGGCTTTTCAGCGGGGCTCGGGGCAGCCGCAGCTGACTTCGGGGCTCCTGTGGGAGTCTCCGCGGCGGGCGGATCTTCCAGCGACTCGGCTTCGGCATACCGCTTTTCCCAGGCATCCCGCAACTCCTGCAGGATTTCGCGCTCGAAGTCGTTCGCCGGCAACTGGACGTGATTCATCTCGTACCAGTAGTTCGTCGAGCTGAGCGAATCCGTCAAGACCGTCGACTTGTACTGATTCATCAGCAAATCGGCGTTGAACGCCTCGAGCAGCAGTTTATCCGTGGGCTCGTTATGCCAAGCCTCCCAGTGGAAGTAGACGACCGCCATGTCGACGGCGTCGCTGCCAGCTTGATTCGTCTTCTTCGTGATCAGGTCCAGACAGATGATATCGACCAGGTAGAACGCGCAGAAAATGAGAATGGCCAGGCAGAGTCCGAATCCCACCCGGCACTTGCGCTCGATATTGGTCTCACCGAGGGCGCGCTTGAGGCCACGGTAGCTCATGAATCATCCATTGGATTCGGAATAATCGTTCCGGATCACCGGCGGCATTCTACGGGGAATTCCCGGTTGCAGCCAGAGCAACGTCACATGCCGAACATCCGGCACTCCGCCGTCGGTTTCCGGCATGCTCGGGAGGCACGTCGGCGTGTGCGAAGTTGACGCGCCGTCCGCCCAACCTATGTTTGCGTGCACCATGACTTGGGGAGAGTCCTGGAGCACAACGCGGCGGGGAGCTGGGAGCTTGAGGGGACCTCGCCGCGTTCTTTTTTTTTCCACGAGGTCGGTCCATGCGTCCACCCCATCGCCCAAAGCGGGGTTTTTCGCTGGTCGAAGTTCTCGTCTCTCTCACGCTCCTGGGCCTGGCTGGCTCAACGCTTCTCCTGGCGACGGCTTCGACCGTTCAGGCGGGCGGCGACGCACTGGCTCAGACCATTGCCCGGGGCATCGCCGAGCAATTGATTGACGACGTGCTGGGCCAACCGTACATCGAGTCCGGTGGCAACGCCCTGGCCTATCCGCTCGGACGGGAATCGGGAGAGACCACCGTACCCCTGAAGACGATCCTGTTCGATGATAGCGACGACTATCATCAATACACGAGCACCCCTCCGCGCGACCCGTGGGGTTGCGAACTGGGAACGGGAGACGGCGAGGGAGGACTACGCCCCGAGGCGTTCCGCGTGGCCGATGGCTACTTCGTCAACTGGAACGTCGAGGTCACCGTTCAATATGCGGATGAATCCAATCCGACGATCGACCTCGTCGCACCTGCCACCAGCGGTCTCCGCTCCGTTACGGTGCGTATCACGCGAGACCAGGACGGCGGCGTCCAGGAATTAGTAACCCTGCGGCAGGTATTCGCCTATGTGCCACCGATTGGCTCGTAACGGTCCGGCCCCCGTTTCACGCCCCGCTCGGCGAGCAATAAGCAACAGGGGCACCCCGCAGCGCCGCACGCGATGCTGCAGCGCAAAACGGGGCATGACCCTGATTGAGCTGCTCGCCGTCTCGGCCGTGCTCCTCATGATGGCCGGAGCCATGACCGCGCTGGCGATCAACGTCCAGGACAGCGGGCGTCACACATTTGAGCAGGCGTTGTCGCTGCAACATGGCCTGGTGGTGCTCCAACGGATCCAGCGCACCGTCAGCGGCGCGACGGCGAATGCCGAGTTCCCCGGTTTCCTGGTGCTGGCCGAGAAAGTCCACGGTCAGCCCTATCCGGACACGCTGGTGGTGTGGTACGCACCGGGCGGCGCCACCGACCCGGACGGCCTTCCCCGGATGAATGAGCTGGTCGTCTTCTGTCCCAACCCGGAAAACCCGGAAGAGTTGTGGGAATTGACCGTTCCCGACGATACGCGCACGGCGCCCGCCGCCGATGACCTCAACGACTGGGAAGATGAAGTAGACGATATGCAAACATCCAACTCAGCCGTGCGCGTTGTTCTGACCGACCTGCTGCGCGTGGCGAATGCAGCCCCCGATCAAGGGCAGCGGCGGTGGCGCGCGGCGATGCGATTCGAGTCAGATCAGCGCCCTTCGACGGCGGAATGGAGTGCGTATCTCCAGGGGACTCGCAGTTGGGACTCCCTGTCCTGGGCCCAAGGAATTCGCGGTACGCGCACCGGCCTGCGACAGAGCCGCTGCCGTTACGAATTGCAGCTTCGTCCGGGCGATACAGCCGACAACAGTCGGGACGCCGCCATCCCCCTTTTTGGATCTGGAGCGGTGTTCTATGAACTACAGCAGCCCTGACCGGCCTCCTCGGCCCTCGAGCAACCCGCAGCCGCTCCTGCACCTCACCACCGCACACCGACTCCGATGCACCCGCTCGTGGTATGGCGAGCCGCCTGCCCGCTCTGGGATGAGCATCCTGATCGTGCTGGGATTGCTGGCCATTACCCTGGCTGTTTCCTATGCCATGATGCGGACGCAGTTCACCAATATCCAGATTCATCAGAATTACGAGCGGCGAGGCGACGCGCGGCAGGCCGCCTACGCCGGGCTAAGCGTCGCACTCCGCGAGATGCAGCAAGCCAACTGGGGAGGAGTCACCTCGCAACTGGCCCGCCAGGTTGGAACGGATCAGTCCTTCCTGGTCACCTATGCAACCGGTGACGACTCCCTGGTCCCAGGCACGCCCGAGTACGACGAATATCCTTATCGGGTCACGATCACCTCGCAGGGGATCGTCACGGATCCTGCCACCGAGCAGGTGTATTCGACACATACGGTCCATGCCGTCGTTCAACTCGTGCGCCGCAACTTAACGGATCCACCCGCCACCTGGTCGGAACTGCAGAGCTATACGCTGTATCAGTGGGGCACGGGAAGTGGCGAAGGGGTGGCCTTGGATGTACCAGTCCGCGTCGAAGGCCCCGTCATGGCGCGCGGTAAACTCGACGTCGCGCCCAGCTATCCATACGACGGCGACGATGTGGCCTTCGCGGGCGATATCGATGAAGTCGTCATCTTCCGCCGGGCCCTGTCGGACTCCACCATCCAGGATCTCGCGACGTCGACCGTCACCTTGAATCAGGTCGTCACCACCTACGCATCGGATGTCGCCGCGCGCTGGCGCTTTGACGAAGCCGCCGGAGCTCTCCTCGCGGACGACGACGTCGGTGCATCCGACGGACTATACGACGGCGCTCAACCCGGAGGGTCCCCCTCGCCGTCCTTCGGTGGCACCGGGTCCGCCGTTTTCGACGGATATCACGATCACGTCCACCTGGACCATCTTTCGGTCAGCGGCTCTGCCATGACCATTCTGGCATGGATTCGACCGAGTTCCTTCCCTTCGAAGTACGGGCGCATCGTTTCCAAGACCGACGACATCGACGCATCCGCACACGACTGGATGCTCGGTACCTACGGGACCGGCACGAACCAACGGCTGCGATTCCGCCTGCGCACCAGCTACAGCGGGACCCAGACGCTGGTCGCTTCCTCCGGAAACCTGACTACCAATACTTGGGTATTTGCCGCCGCCGTCTACAACGGCATCACCGCGCGCCTCTTTAAAGACGGCACACTCGTCGCAGCGGACCTGCAATTCGGCACGCTTTCGAATTCCACTACGCTGCCCGTGTCGATTGGTCATAACCCGCCGGGCAGCCCGCGAGGTCGCTTGCTGCGAGATTGGTACTCGAAATTCGCATACGAGGGACTCGATCGCCGCCCTCTGAGCGGCCCGGTCACTGTGTCCGCGGGCGTCACGTCCAGCTCCGTCCGGGCACTCTGCCAGGGGGAACTCCAGCTGACTTGGAACGAGGTGGCGGCCGACACGACCATTCCATTGTCTCATCCCGGCGAAGTACTGACGTACCGGCTTTACCCGGGCGGTCAGGCCTACGCGGTGACTCAACTCAGTGCAACGCTCCAACACCAGACGCTCGTCCCAGACCCCGTGAATAATCCTCTGGGTGTCTGCTACCGCTCGGGCAATCTTGATATCCGGGACAATGTGCATTTCACCGGTGTTCTCATCGTCGAGGGGAACGGAGGCACTCCGGATGTCGAAATCTATGGAGACGACGTGCAGCTTCAACCCGTGAGCCTTCCGGCGCTCGACGGCACATCCACTTCCGTGCAGTTGCCGCTGATGCTCGTTCGTGACGACGTTCGTATCTACGAGGGGAGCAGCGGCACGCTCCAGGGAATCACCACCGCCTGGGGTGACTGCGGCTTCCGCAACGGGAGCCAGGATCATCAGTTCACCATTCAAGGCAAGGTGCTGACTCGAAACTTCTACGCCCAAGCGCGCAGCGAATGGGCCCAGTCGGACGACTGGTGGCACGACCGGGGCCTCGCTTTCCTCGATCAGCTCGCCAGTGACAGTCCCGTCCTGTATTTTGCCGACTGGCTGTCCCAGCAAGATGGCCTGGACGACACGCCCCGCTTACAGGTTCAACCGGACCCCTCCTTACCGACCTGCCATTGGGTCAACTGGCAGGCACCCGTCTTCGCGGTGGGTAGTCAAGACGGCGGCTTACGGTGGACAGTACTCGAGGTTCAGGAGATGCCCTGACGCGGGACTTATCCAACCGCACCCCCCAACGAGAGGGCTAGTCGTACTGCATTTCTTTCTGTCAGCCTGATATTCAGTCGTTCGCTCTGGTCGATGAGACGTCGGGTGAAGCGCGGGCCGGCCGTTACGCTCGCCAAAACCAATACTTATTAGGGATCATGACTTAGCCTGTCAGCGACCCGCGTCTCACGACAGGAATGACCGCAAGAAGTTATTCTCCAGGTGTTCCCATGGCCTGACAGTTGCTACCCCCTTGCGCGACGTATAAATGTGCATTTCGATGTCACATTGCTGAACGTCGACATCTCGGGCTGACTCACACGCACTCACGTACGAATGGAATGGAGTATCTTTCGCGCCCATATCTACTAGACATGTCCATCATCTCAATGTACCTTTGCGATGTGGATTACCGTAAGTGACGCGCATAGTAATTGGATTACCGTGCACCGCGTCGCGGTAAGAGTTGGGAACATCACTGTAATGGGCGTAATGTGGAGTGAGCTGAGAAGAGAACTGGGTTACGACTAACGAAAACTCACACAACGTTATGCCAGGAGAACAAAGAATG
>JBFWYF010000378.1:0-6934 GCA_050186685.1 Pirellulaceae bacterium | reverse complement strand
TTCGGAGAAGCTGCGATTTGCAGCAAAGTGAGTTAACAATGTCAGAATGCCCGGAAGAATGCTCAATCGATGAATAGTACTCATTTAACAGGTCAATTGCCCTACTAATAGTGACATGTGCCTCGCGACCGTTTCCGGATCGCCGCTCAACATCGGCGAGGTGGGTGAGGGCAATCCCCAGGACACGTCCTTGAAGCGCGGATGACTTACTACTTGTGTTCGAGCTGGTGGCCAGCGTTAATACTTGTCTAGCCTCAGCCAAGTTACCGGAGATGGCGAGCGCAGTGCCCAAGTTGCACATCGCATGACGTACTTCCGGGTGAAGTGTATCCTGCGTTGAAGGGTATAGCGCTACTACTGCCGTATAGCTTTCGCGCACACATTCAACAGCTCGGTCATATTCTCCGATTCGCAACCATAGTGCCGCTAATGTGCTCAGTGTCGCGGCAGTGCCGTATAATTGCTCAGATGACCGTGTCGCTAAGCCAATGTTTCGGTACATTGCCAAGGAGTGAGTGAGTTCGCGACGTGCGCCGTGCAAGTCATTGGCATTGAAAAGCGCAGCTCCATAGTGTCTGTGGGCAGATGCAAGTATCGAATTGCCATGCGGGTGTGATTTGGGCGGAAACAGCTGGCTTGCGAGTGTAACTCCGTCACGGGCGTGAGCGACGGCTTCATTGAACATTTGCAGAGAAATCTCCGCATGCGCCATTCCGCTTAGCGTGACGCAACGGCGAGCCATGGCGTCTTGATGTGTACCAAATGATGGGTGATGCGTGGCTTCCAACGCATCTTGAAAGCAACTATACGCCGTTGCGTTATCGCCAAGACGAATGTGAAGTGAGGCGCAAGCGCGAAGATTGTCGTTAAGTGCCGCGAGAAGGCCATATGTTGGCTGGCTATGGATGTCTGCTTTCAGAATGGCAATGAGGCGGTTATGGCGATCAACTGCCTCTTTGTACCGTCCGGACTTGGTACATAGGCGTGTGGCGGTTGTCAGTATTTCGCGCAAGACAAGAGAGTCTTGCCTCTTGTGCTCTGTGTCGGTGCATAGAATGTTAGTAGCTGAGTCTAAGAGCGCTAGTGCGTCCCGCTCGTTACCTTGTGACAGCCGCAGTTCTCCCTGTGTTCGGCGGATGTTGGCGAGCAGGGACCGGCGTGTGGAGATGGACGTCGAGGGAGCAAGACGCTCGCAGGCCTGCTCCGCCTCGAGCAATAGGCCTTCGGCAACGTCGAATCGCTGCAGTAGCAGCTGAGCCCACGCGACGTCCTGCAGGCAGTGGACCAGCAATTCTCCCTCGTCCAATCCGCGACACATGGCCAAAGCCTGCTGCGACCACCCGAGGCGCCGAGCGTGGTCGCGCAATTGGCGATGACACATGCCGATGTGCAGAAACGCTCGAACGATGGCGGGATGCCCATCCGGATATCGGTCCGGACCGTACTCCCCCTGACGATAGGTCAATAACTGCTGATAAGCCGTCAATGCTTCCGCGAACTGCCCTCTCCCGTACAGCTCTTGGGCCCGGCGTAGCAAAGTGTTGTCAGTCTCGACTGTCGGTGCGGTGGGGGAGGACATTGGCGCAGTGGGTGGATGGGCCACATCGCCGGCCTGCGGCTCTGCGCCAAGAACAGGAGCACTCGCAAGTGCTGCCAGGCAGCCGAGGGAGAAGAAGAGCCAGGTCCGGAAGGTGGTGATGTCGGGCGTCGACATGTTCAGTCTCCCTCGATCGGGAAGCATAGGGCGTAAAGAGCGATTTCGTGGGGAGCCAGTCCGCGGGTGATCCGGAGCTGGTTCGTAATCACGGGATGATCCAATGCTACGGGCGACCGGATGGCAGGGCCGCGCGTTGCGTGTTCCACGGCCGCAATCAGCCTCCCGTTGTGAAACCACTGGGGCGACTGCCAGCGATGGCGAGTCTGCGGCTCCCCTTGGCGCAGCCGCGATTCGAGATCGGCATTGCGAGGCAGCGGTTGATCGGTCACGGCGACGATGATCGTCTCGCTGCCGCCTGCTCCCGGAACAACGGGCCATGCCGCGTCGGCTTCCGAGGGGAGCTGGATCGCTCGCACCGGGCGCGTCTCTGGCCAGGAGTTCCACTCACCAGGATGCCCCGGATAGACCGGTGTCACCTCCCCGTCCGTGCCTACCCAGAACACATACATGTACGCCGGCCGATTCAGGTCGACGTTCAGCCGCACTCGGTCGCCGGCACGCAGCGGGATAGCTGACGATTCGGTGCGGCTTACCAGCCCTCGGTAGGCCCCACTGTCCGACCACACCGATAAGGTGATGTCGTTCACGACGGCCGTCCCCGGCGCGGTAGCAGCGACGGTACTCGACGGGGAATCGCCGCGGTTAAGACAAAGCAGCGAAGAGACGGCCGCGACGCAAGCCAACACCACGAGCGTGATGACCAGCGCCGGCCGCTCCCGCCAGGTTCGCGGGGGAGGAGACTTCCGATCGCCAGGTAGAGACTCATCACGGCCCGGCTGCTCCTGTTGAGTGTGGCGCAGTGCTGCGGCGAGATCGCCGGCCGTCGCAAAGCGATCTCCCATCCGCTTGGCGAGGCATGTCAGGCAGATCCGTTCTACCTCGGGTGGAATGTCTGCGTTGATTTGCCGTGGCGGCTTCGGATCGCGGCTGAAGATCTCGACGGACATTTCGTCCACCGTGCCGCCCCCAAACGGAAGCCGGCGCGTCAGCATCTCGTACAGCATGACGCCCAGCGCCCAGATGTCCGATCGCCCGTCCAGCCACTGCGAATCCCCGCGGAGCAATTCCGGCGACATATAGGGGAGGGAGCCCGCCGATTCCCCGGCCCGCGCATACTGGTCGCGTTCGTGAATGGCCAACCCGAAATCGGTGATGTGTGGACGACCCGCGCCATCGAACAGGATATTGTGGGGCTTCAGGTCGCGATGAACGAAACCGCGGCGGTGCGCGAAGTCGATTGCGTCGGCCACTTGGATCAAGACATCGACGCACTCCCGCACGCTTAACTGTTGAAGCCGAATCCGGTCGCGCAGGGAACATCCGTCGATGTAGGCCATGACGATTACCGGAATGCCGTTCGGCTGTCGTATGACGTCCAGGACGGGCACGATCACCGGGTGATTGATGTGCGAGGCGGTACGCGCTTCCTCGATGAACGTCTCCATCGCGTCCAAGTTCACCGAGCCCTCAACTCGCGGCGTCTTCAACGCGACACAGCGCCGTAATTCCTGATCCCAGGCCAGATACACGTGCCCAAAGGATCCGCTGCCCAGGGCCTGTTCCACGACGTAACGTCCGATTTGTTGGCCTGGCAGTAACTCGCCGGAAACCTCTACGCGATGCTGTCCCAGCACCTGGTCGATGAGAGCACGAAAATCGGGGAAGCGAGCGGCGTACTGGTCCGCCGTGAGGGCTTGCCCACGTTTGCGGCGATATTCACAGTCAACCAGCAGCAGTTCGCGAAACAGTTCCGCTCGCTCACTGACCTCACCGTTCACGAGCCACGTTTCGAGGTCCGGTTCGCCCCCGGACTGCCACGCGTCTTCGAAGGCGACACATTGCCGGTCCACTCGCTCCGCCGCTTGCCGGCGCAGCGACAGGCGACCAGGTTCCGTATGCAGGCTCACAGCTCAAACTCCTCGCGCCAAATATCCCGTACCATGCGCATGCGGCGCTCGATGGTGGGGCGGGACCGTCCCAGCAAGTCGGCGATCTCCGCGTTGCTGCGTCCCTCTAACTTGTAAAGCACCATCGAGCGGCATTCTCCATCAGGCAAAAGATCAAAAAGTCGCGCGAGCGAGTCGGAAAAAGCCGCCAGAAGCTCCGGAGGCGGTTGTGTGCAAAGGAGTTGCTGCGAGCTGAAAATTTCCAGCGATTGCTCGCGGCCACCGCGCACGCCGTCCTCTGTGCGCCGAGCATCCCGTCGCCGACAGTGCTGATAGCGAATGGCGTTGTTCGCCTTGTGGATGGTGACCGCCACGAGCAACCGAGCGAGATCATCTCGGTCATGTAACTGCTGGTAGTTCCCGGCTTGGCAGCGCCGGAGAAAGCTGTGAAAAGCCTCGATGACGACGTCTTCCTCATCGGCGACGCTACGCGAGGCGCGATTCAGCTTGCGGCGAGCGAGCCGCAGGAGACGTGTGTGGTAGGCGGACCAGAGTCGCGCTGCGGCCGAGGAGCAGCCCGCCTTGACGCCCGCAATCCACGTCGAAACTGACCCGTTAAGAGGCACGTCCGTCGGCTCCTGTATTGCCAGGGCTACCGATCGCGGCCCGCCGGACAACCGGGGCCGCCGCCTAGTTGGCCCCCCAATGTAATGCCACCCGCCTGGGAGTGCCAAGATGTTCGACGCGCCGCACATCCCAAAAAAAATTTCGGTGAAATGGCAAGAATTCTTGATGGAGCGCAGGCGCCGTTGGTGCTAATCCATGTAGAGGCACGGAGGATTCGAGAATGGCCCGTGAGTGCCGCGTGCCAGGGCCAGAGGGAGAGAGGAGGTCGGACTGGAAGGACCGGCAAATCGTCGACTTGGTATCCACTCGCGCCCGGACTTCACGGGGCACGGAGTCCGCAGCGCCATGCATGATTCGAGCTGCGTGCAGCGGTGCGCGTCGCGTAGTGCGGATGTCAATCGGCGCCGATGCGACTCCAAGACGAGAGTTTCCGGCCGCCCATCCTGGGGCAAGATGGGCGCGCCGGACGGTTCTTCCAGTCCTTTTTTCCAGGACCGACGCCGGCGGTTCCGCCCCCTCAGGACCATCGGGTCCTCAAAGCGGTATGCCACACCGTCCGTCGACGGCCAGAATGTCGAGCAGCGCGTCGAGGTCCTCGTCCAGACCTCCGGCCGCAAACGTTGCGAATCCCGGATCGGGCGTTCCGTCGTGGCGGACGGTGCGCGCACTCCCGGCGGGAAGGGCCACGGCGGCCGTAGCAGACGATTCCTCCAGAGTGCGGGCTGTGTCGGCGGCGGCACGACGCGGCTCCCGCTGCGCGACAGGTATGCTTGAAGGACCTTCAGCGACCAACGCTCCAGCGCCGAACTGCACCCACGGCAGCGACTCGCGGGTCTCGTGCGGTGACGCCTCGCCCTCTGAGGCAGGCAAAGAATCGACCTCCGTCACAGAGGACAACGCCGTGAAAGAATCGGGCGGCGACTCGGCCTCGCCTCCCATGTTTTCGCGATTCAATTCGTTCACGATCTGCAGGACATCGATCGGTGATACCTGGGAGTCGCCATTGACATCCAGATACGGCGGTGTCGGATCCGACGGACCAAGTGCCCGTGATCCCAGCTGGTTCAAATTGTTGATAACAACCAAAGCATCGATCGGCGATAGGGCTCCGTCCCCATTGACGTCGAACTTGAGAACCGGATTCTGCCAACGGCTGGGATCGGAGGCGATGCCAAAGTTCACATTGGTCCGGGCTTCGCCGGCTGCCAGGGCCACCGCATGTATGGCCGAGGCCGGTACCGTTGCGGATTGGCCGGCTCCCGGCACCACCTGGACGCGATAACTGCCCGCCCCAATGAATGCGAGCGAGTAGGCTCCGTTCGCATCGGTAACGGCAGAAGCCTCGGCGCCGATGCGCAGATTATCAAAACGAATCAGACTGTCTGCATGGCTGCGGGCGATCGCGTACTGAATGTCACCTTCCGCCCGTGTCAACACCATGGTTTCGATCGCACCGGTCGCCAGTTGCTGCGTCGTGTAGCGTCCAAGCAATTGGCCGGTCGCATTGTAGATTTCCAACCGGCCATAACCGGGCAAGCTTGCACCGATGGCGTCCAGTTGCACGACGGATGCCGGCGACGACAGGTCAATTCGCAACTGCCGCGTGGCGGAGTTCCATTCCGTACAGAACCCTCCACAGGCAGAACTGAAGGAAGCAAAGACCCGCGTTCCGGTCGACGCCGAGTTCGCCGGTTGAGCCGCCACGGTGTTGTCGGACACGCCCACGCCGATGGCCGACAGCGTCACTCCCGCTGTCGACGAATTGATACGCGTACCTGCAGCGTAATTGTCGGGCTCGACGCGCGCCTGAACTTGGATGGGCTGACCCGCGGTATCCACTAACCGAACGGTGACTCCGCTAACTCCTGGTTCGGCGGCATCATACGCTCCGTCGCGATCCTGATCTTCCCAAACGACTCCATTCAATCCCGGCAACGGGACGCCGGCCGCTCCCGACAAGTTCGTTTCAAAGACGGGAGAGGTGATGCCGGTGACGCGATCGATGGTGCGGATTTCAACACTGCTCGCGGAGGCAGGGACGGCGAACTCCAAATCCAGGTCGGCGCCCCACGTTTCATACTCGGCGGCCATCTGCCAGGGGCCGCCGTCGATCCGGTACTCCGCGCGACTGACCTTGTTCAAGGTAATGTCGTTGCCCGCCCCGCTCGAATTCCGGTTGGGCAAAGTCTGAACCGAGGAATACCCCTGGAAGCGAAACTTACCCGCAGCGCTGTCATAGGAACCTGAACCTGTCAGCGTCAGCGGTACATCGAGCACGTCGAACACGCCGTCAGCATCGGAATCCTTCCAACCGATCATTTCCAGTGTCGACACCGCGCTGGTGTGGTTGGCATAGGCGGTTTCCAGCAGCGTCGAGTTGCTCATGATGCTCGGTTGCTGGACAAAGCCCGCTGCCGGATTGTTCCATGCGTTCAAGTTCTGTGTGTTATAGTAGCCGCGAAAGCGAGTCACATCCCCGTCCGGGCGGTATTCGTCCAGCGCCCAGAATTGATGGCCGGTCTCATGTGCGAAGGTACTTGCAGGACGCGAAGAAGGGGAAACGAGGAATTCGCCACCCGCGAAGGCGAAGGCTCGTGAAAATCCACCCGGCGCGAACTGGTGATCCGCGTCGTTCTCGTCATGGACTACGAAAAGAGTAAACGCCCAATCGCTATCGTGCGAGTGGCGCTGCGCGTCAGTGAAC
>JBFWYF010000377.1:0-6937 GCA_050186685.1 Pirellulaceae bacterium | reverse complement strand
GCGGAAATCCTCTAGGCTCGACAAGGAGTACTTCCCGTGCGAATCCCTCCCGCGTGGTACCTGTGCTGCTGGTTGTCGATGACGTCCGCCCTTGCCGCGGCGGATTCGGCAAAGCCCAATATCCTGTTTCTGCTCAGCGATGATCACAGCTATCCGTTCTTGAGCACGTACGGCAATCCGAATGTACGGACCCCGGTGCTCGACCGGCTGGCCGCCGAGGGCATGAAGTTCCACCGTTTTTTTACGGGAGCCCCTCAGTGCGTCCCCTCGCGAGCCGCTTTGATGACCGGACGTTCGGCCGTCGCTGCTCGGATGACTCGGTTTTCTTCTCCCCTGCCGCGTGATGAAGTGACCTTGCCCGAGTTGTTGCGAGACCAGGGTGGCTATTACACCGGTGTCTGCGGCCGCAGTTGTCATTTGGACGGTTCCGCGCGCATCGGAGCGGCGGTGGCCCAGGTGTTTCAACGGTACCAGCTGAAGACATTCGCCGACCGCGTCGACTGGCTGAACACGTGCAGCGACAACGAAGTCGCCGGGCAGCTCGCCCAGTTCCTGGACAAGCGCCCGGACGGAAAGCCATTCTTCATGTGGGCCAATTTCAGCGATCCGCATCACGTCTGGAACGCCCCGGCCGAGTTACGCCCGAACCCGTCATCGCTCGTTTTGCCCGACCATTGGCCCGACCTGCCGGGGGTGCGGGAGCAAGTCGCTGACTATTGTGCGGAGATCAATCGCGTCGATCGCACGATCGGTGGCGTGCTCGACGTCCTCCGCCAGCGCAATCTGCTCGATCGTACGCTGATCGTGTTTTGTGGCGATAACGGCGCCGCGCTCCCCCATGGCAAAGGGTCTTTGTACGATCCCGGCTCGAACGTCCCGTTCCTGGTGCGGTGGCCGGGAGTGGTCAAGCCAGGCGGCGAGTCGCGGGCGTTGCTCAGCGGCGAAGATCTTGCACCGACGCTGCTGGCCGCCGCCGGGGTGGAACCCGGCCCCAAGATGAGCGGCGTGAGCTTCCTTTCCCTGCTGCGTGGCGAATCCTTCACTCCGCGCCGTCACGTGTTTGTCGAACGCGGCCCGCACGGCTCGGCGCCGGTGACGGCGAGCATGTCGAATGCCGGCTACGATCTGTCCCGGGCCGTGCGCAGCGACCGCTACAAGCTGATTTACAATTGCACGCCCTGGATTCCCTATTCCCCCGTCGATTCGGCCGGGGGAGCCGCCTGGAAGGAAATACAGGCCGCCCACATGTCCGGTCGCCTGCCGCCCAGGGTCAACGCGACGTACTTCACGACCCCCCGCCCCGTTTATGAACTGTACGATCTGGACACGGATCCGTCGGAATTGAACAACCTGAGCGGCAAGCCCGAAGTGGCTGCCGTCGAGAGGGAACTGCGCGCGGCGCTGGCTGAAAAGATGATTCTCGACTTCGACTACCTGCCGCTGCCCGACTTGATGGAGCCCTCCCAGCCGGCAGCGAAAAAGGGTAAGCGCAAGGCTCGTCCCTAGGCCTGGAGAGAAGGAGCGAATGGATGACCCCACGTCCCGTCGATCGTAATGCGCTCGTCGAACCTGCCTGGCGATGGGCAGCGGTCGTTGCGGCGTTGGCGTTAGTTGGAACGCAAGCCCAGGCCGCCGAGCCGGCCAGAGCTCGCCTCAGCCTGCACGCAGATACCGTGCTTGGCACCACGGATACGGAAGACGAGTTTCCCACCGTGGCGGTCGATAAGACGGGCGTCCCCTGGGTGGCGTGGGTTTCCTACGATGGCAGACAAGATCGCGTTGTCGCGCGTAGCTTGATGAGCGATGGAAGCCCCCGGTCCGTACCGGTATCCCTGACCGAATCGGGGGACCACTGGCGCCCTGCCGCGATCGCCGACGGCGAAGGGCGAGTCTGGGTGACGTGGAGCGAACAGCGGGATGGGAACTGGGATCTCTGGGCGAGAACCCAATCCGGCACCGGATGGTCTTCGCCAATCCAGCTTACCCGCGAGGCAGGCACCGACTTTTGCCAGCAATTGGCGGTCGATCTCCGCGGTCAGATCTGGATGGCCTGGCAAGCGGTGCGGGACGGCAACTACGAAGTGCTGCTGGCCCGCCTGACATCCGAGGGATTGACAGAGGTTACGAATGTCTCGCAGGATCCTGCCAGCGACTGGGAACCCTCGCTGGCTACTGATCGACGCGGCGGAGTTTGGGTGGCATGGGACAGCTACCGTCAGGGGAATTACGACATCCTGGCGCGGCGAGTGGCGCCCGATGAGACCAGCCCCGCACTCGCTGTGACGTCCTCACCCGAGTATGAAGCCCACGCGAGTATCGCCGTCGATTCGGATGACCGGGTCTGGCTTGCCTGGGATAGTGCCGGAGCCGATTGGGGGCAGCACGGCGAGTCCGTGCAGCGTTTGCATCACCAGCGGAGAGCCCATGTCCGGTGCTTTACCGCGGATCGGACGCAGGCGCTGGTTGAAGAGGTCGGCGTGCGGTGGAGCGGCGAATTGGCGCAGTTCACTGAGCTGCCCCACGTGAGGGTGGACCGGGAGGGTCGCGTGTGGCTGGTCGTGCGCCATCTGATCGACGTTACACCGCCCGGCAAACGGCCCAACGGCGCTCCGAACCAGCCGCGCGGGGTTTGGAACCCTTACATCCTGTGTTACGCCGGTGCCGCCTGGACTGAACCGGTTGTCTTGCCCGAAAGTAATGGCCGCAACGATATGCGGGTCGCTTCGGCTTGGGACGCAAAAGGCGACTTATGGTTGGCGTGGGCGGAAGATGGCCGCAGGGAGACGCGGGCAGAAGAGCCGCTGAATCATCAGGTGCACGCGATCCGGATTCGCTGCCGTGAAGGATCTGCCGCCAGGGCGGAAACGGTCGCCAGCGGTGCACCGCCAGGACCGGTCGGTGTTTCGAATCAACGAGACCGCCGGGATCAGCGCTACCGAGCACAGCACGGCGAGCGCGACGTCGTGCTGCTGTTTGGGGATACCCATCGGCACACGGATATCTCGCGCTGTTCGATGAACTACGATGGGTCGCTGATGGACACCTATCGCTATGCCATCGATGCCGCGCAGCTCGATTTCCTGGCGATTTCGGACCACGATCAAGACATTCTGAAGCACCGGTACGATCGCAAGCAGAGTCCACTGCTGGACTATGCGTGGTGGCGATCTCAAAAGTACTGCGACTTGTTCGTGATCGACGAGAAGTTCTTGCCGATCTACGGATATGAACACGGGGGATCGTACCAGGCTCGCGGCGGCCACAAGAACGTGATGTACGCGCAGCGAGGTGGCAAGTGCATCGAGGACGACTCGCCGGAAGCTCTGTTTCGATTGCTGGCGGGCCAGGACGCGGTGGTCATTCCCCATCAACTGGCGGACGGCGGATCCGCCACGGACTGGCAAAGGTGGAACGGCGACTTCGAACGTGTGGCGGAAATATTCCAGGCGCGGGGGTCGTACGAATTCCTGGGCGCACCCTTGCAGGCGAAGGTCGAGCGCAGCGGTCACTACCTGTGGGATGCCTTTGAGCGGGGGGCCCAGGTCGGAGTGATCGCCAGTTCCGATCACGGACTCGTCCATCGGGCATATGCGGCGGTGTTCGCCGCAGAGTTGAGCCGGCCCGCGATCCTCGAGGCGCTGCGAGCCCGGCACAGTTTCGGCGCCACGGATACGATCGTGCTCGATTTTCAGGCGAATGGCCGCGCCGGGGGAGACACCGTTCCATTTGCAGCCCGCGTAGCGATCGAGGCCACAGTGGCAGGCACGGCCCCGCTGCGACAAGTCCAGGTCGTGCGCAACGGGGAGTTCGTGTATACGACCGAACCCGCCGCGCGAACCTGCCGGCTCCGGTTCACGGACGTGGCGCCACCCGCACGGGGCGGGTACTACTACGTGCGAGCCGAGCAGGCCAATGGGGAGTGGGCCTGGTCATCGGCCGTGTGGCTCGCGCCGCAAACCGCCTCGTCGAGCCGCGATTAGCCGGTTCCTGGGTCGCAGTCCGCGAACCCGTTACGGCTTGAAGGACGTTGCCCGAGAGCCTGTCATTGGCCTGCGGCGGAAGCTGCTCCCCACGACGTCAAAGCGTCGCGGAGGCGTGCCAATCCGGCCCACAGCCGAGGCAGAGTGCTGTCGAAGTGTTCGAAGCACCACGGCCCGCGAAATCCGAGATCCCAACCTGTTTGAAAACAGCGGCGCAGGTCGTAGCGGGGATGTTCCCCTTGGGGCCCGAGGGCAAAGGCCTTGAAGTCACACGTCACCGCCCGCGGAAACGCTTTGGCCAACCCGTCCCACCGTGCGGCATCCGTCCAATTGCCCGTGTCGGGGGCGGCTGCTGCGCCAGGACCAATGGCCTCCAGCAGCGTCGGGATGGCATCGGGCTCCCCGGTCATCCAGCCGTAGTTCTCGACGAGCAAGGTAATCCCACGCGGCGCTCCATAGTCGATCAGCCGTCGGTAGCTCTCGGCTAAACGCACCAGGTTGGGCCGTTCCGAGCCCGGCAACGGGCGCACCCACCGGCATCCAAGCCGCTGAGCCGCGTCCATGGTGCGCTGGTACTCGGTGATGGCGCGGTCTCGCACGGCGGCGTCGGCATGTGCCAATTCCAGCCCGGGCTGGTTCATCTTGAGATTGGTCACGACACACCCCACCCGTTCCGCCCGATTCCGGAACTCGCCGAGATAGGCCGGTTCCATGGAAGGCAGCGTGGCCGTCATCAAGTCGATGACCCGCATGCCAAGTTCCTCGCGAAGCATGCGCGGTAAGTCCAGCAGCCGCAGCTTACCCGGCGCCGCTTCGGACGAAAGGTGCCGCATGAACGAACCCGTAGTGACGCCGAGCTGGCCCTGGAGCGACTCCGGCGTCGCTGGCGGCTGGGCTGGGGCGGACCGTACCGAGCCGCACGCCGCGAGGGCAAGCGTCTGCAGCGCAGCACGGCGATCGATTAGCGGGAACGCGGGACGTAACATGTCGGGTTCCGACGACCTATTTCTTCAAATCGAAATCGAACTGCGTCTGCCCCTCGCCCACGTCGACGTTATTGCGAAATTACGCGGCCACGTCTGTCATCCGTGATCGTACCGGGCGAGTCCATCGGCGTTCAAGCGGCGGAATGCGCCGAACAGCTGGTGGATCGCAAGCAACGGTCGATGACACGAAACGAACTGATTCCTCCGCCAGGCGTCGCCGGTCGACCGACATGCTGGCCATTGACGATCCAACCGTGGTCGCCGCGGTCCGCGTCATTCGCGAAAACCGCCATCGGAACTGCTCGGTAGCGGACGTACTCCGGGTGGTTCCGATCAGCCGGCGGGTGCGGAAGGCGTACCGCGCTATCCGGCGCTCACGGCACGCGATTGGGCGACTCGCTATCGCGTCCTCCGCCCGGGCGCATGGTGGTGCCGACCAGCCGCCGGCGCAAGTCGGCCACGACGTCGGACAGTTGCGGGTCGCGAGCCAGATTATGGAACTCGTGAGGATCGGCGTCGTGGTCGTACAGTTCCTGCCCCGCCTCACCCGCGTTCCACTCGGTGTAGCGCCAGCGCGCTGTCCGGACGCTCCGACCCCAGAACTCGGCATCCTTTCCACGGCGTGCCTCGGTGAAGACTTCGGAGTGGAGTTCGATGGCAGGATTCTCCAGCAGGGGACGTAGCGATTGGCCCTGCAATTGGGGCGGTGCCGGGAGTCCAGCCAAATCGCAGAGCGTCGGAAAAATATCGAGTAGTTCGATCAGGCTCTGACTCCGCTGACCGTTCCCTTTGGCGCCGGGCAGATGGACGAGCACGGGAACGCGAGCACTTTCCTCGAACAGGCTGCGTTTGTGCCACAGACCATGTTCACCGAGGTGCCAACCGTGGTCGCTCGCAAAAACCACGATCGTCTTGTTCGCCAGCCCGAGTTGGTCGAGGGACTCGAGCACGCGACCGGCTTGAGCATCCATGTAACTGGTAGCAGCCAGATAGCCGCGGATGGCAGCCCGACGCTGTTCCGGAGATGCGGAGAGCGCGTAGCCCGGCACGGCGCCATTGCGAGCTGGCAAGGGAATGTCCACTTCGTCGTCGGCCGGTTCGTCCGGGAGGCGAATGTCGGCGAACGGGTACCGATCGAAATACTTGGCGGGGGCCACCAGGGGCAGATGGGGACGATGAAAACCTACTGCCAGGAAAAAGGGCTGGCTCCCGTCACGACCCTTCAGCCATTCAATCGCGGTGCGCGCGAAGTTTCCGTCAACCAATTCGTCGTCCCCGCTCAGCGTCTCGCGCCAGCCGATCCCCTGCCGGTTACCCGTTTCTACGCGGACGACACTGCGCCGCTGGGGTGGGTAAGGACGCTCATCCCGAAATGGTGTTCCGAAATCCCAGGCGTCGGGATCATCCATGCTCTCCAAACCGCTGGGTACGCCGAGATGAAAGATCTTGCCGCAACGTGCGGTGGCATAGCCGTGAGTGCGGAACCAGCGGGGCAAGGTCATCACACCCGGTAGGTTCTCGTAAAGATTGTCCTCGTTATTCGTGACTCGCGTGACCCACGGGCGTTGTCCGGTCAGAAACGATGACCGCGAGGGATTGCAGTGCGGGAACTGACAGTACGCTCGGTCGAACAGCACGCTCCGCCGGGCCAAAGCGTCCAGGTGCGGCGTCTGCGCGACCGGGTCTCCATAGCAGCCCAATCGAACGTTTAAGTCGTCGGAAACGAGCAGCACGACATTGAGTCGCGCCGGGGGCTCGTCCGCAGGCAGGGCTGTGCACACCAGCAGGAGGCCCAGCACGCTCCAGCACCATCCCCGCCGTCCGCGGGCATCTGCGTCGCCAGCCTTCGCATTTGTCATCGCATTCCTCCCGGGCCGGCAGAGGCTCCACCGGCCAAGCTCCCCTCCACGCATCACGGCGTTGTGCCGCGCTGCGTTAGGCAGCCGAATCGCCGCATTCGCGTGTCACTTC
>JBFWYF010000376.1:0-6942 GCA_050186685.1 Pirellulaceae bacterium | reverse complement strand
ATCCGCTCGCAGCCAGCGCCTGGTCGCGGATCATTTCCGCGGGCAACCGGAACCGGGCGCCGCGGGCCAGCCAGACGTTTTCCGGATCGCGTGCGATCGCTGCGGAATCAGCCACCGCACTCTGGCGGTACGTGCTGCTGCAAACGATCGTCCGGAGCAACCGCTTGACGTCCCACCCGCCGTGTGCGAACTCGACAGCCAACCAATCGAGCAGCTCCGGGTGGCTGGGCGGAGTTCCCTGAACCCCGAAATCCTCTGTCGAGCGGACGAGGCCAGCTCCCAGGCACATTTGCCACAGCCGGTTCACCGTCACACGAGCCGTCAGAGGATTGTCGGGTGACACCAACCACCTTGCAAAATCGAGCCGCGTGGCGCTCGCTGCCGTAGCGCCCGTCGCGAGACACTCGGGCAGACCGGCGGCCACGCGCTCCCGCGGCTTGTCGTACTCGCCGCGATGCAGGACATGGGTTTCGCGCGGTACCGGACGTTCCGCCATCACCATCACCGTCGGAAGATTCTCGACGAGATGCAGACGGGCTCGGCGCAGCTCCTCCCGCCGCCGCGCAAGGCCGCGGATTTCCGACGGCGCGGCGGTAGCCAGATAGGCCGCCCGCAACTTCTCCCGCTGCCCCCGCGTGCGCTGGTGCATCGGCATGCGCACGATCTGCTCCACGGACTCGGCCGTCGCCAACATCCGCACTTCGTCGGCATCCACGCACCGTTCATAGATGCGCAGCTCGTCAAGCTTGCCCTGCCATCGGTCGCCCGGTCCGTTTCCACCGCCCACCCGTAACGGTTGGGTGACAGCAAACGTTTGATTCAGGAGGTCGAGGTGAACTCGCAGCGGAAGTGGCTGCCCGTTGCAGTACACGCGCACGCCCCGCGCCTGGCGGGAACCATCGTAGGTGAAGACGAGATGCGACCAGGTACCGCGCGGGATCGGTTGCAGCGATTCGACGCGGATCGCGTCGTCCAACCAGCGTTTGACGAGATGCACCTGGGGTCGACCATCCTGCAGGCGCAGATACCAGCCATCCGCCTGCTCTACGACGGTCATTTTGGACACCGGGGTCCCCGTGCCGGCCTCCGCCCCGGGATGAACCCACAGCGACACCGAAAACTTGTCGAAATAGCCGAACTTGGCAACATCCGCCATGTCGACTGTGCGCTGCCCGTCGCACACTAGTGCCTGACCAAGGCGTCCCGTTGCCGTTGCCTGACCGGACTGCTGGTCGAAGTCCAGGCTGAGCGCCAACCCGTCGGGAACGTTCCAACGGACGGGCTTACCGTCCGGTAAGCCTTTTTCCCAAGTGCGCTGAGCCGCCTCCAGTTCACCCTGCCTACGGTGCCACTCCCGTTCGGCGGCCTGGATCTCGCCATCGAGCCTCGCCAGTTGCCGATCCTGTTCTGGCGTCGGGGCGGCCAGGTAGGGAGGTGAATTGCCTTCCTTGATGGCCCGTCCGAACTCGGGCACGTTGTTGAAATAGGCGAAGACCTGATAGAACTCGCGCTGCGCGATCGGATCGTACTTGTGATCGTGGCAACGGGCGCAGCCCATCGTCAGGCCTAGCCAGACCGTGCAGGTCGTGTCGACACGATCGACGACGTACTCCACTTGGTATTCTTCCGGAATGATCCCCCCTTCCGAATTACCTCGGTGGTTGCGGTTGAAGCCGGTCGCAATCCGCTGCGCGCGGGTGGCGCCGGGGAGCAAGTCGCCGGCGATCTGTTCGATGGTAAACTGATCGAATGGCATGCCCTGGTTCAGAGCCTCGATGACCCAGTCGCGCCACCGCCACATGGAACGTGGGCCGTCGTTCTGGTAGCCGCTGGTATCGGCATACCGGGCCCCGTCCAGCCAGGGCCACGCGAATCGCTCTCCGAAGCGCGGCGAGGCCAGCAACCGGTCCACCGCCCGTTCGTAGGCACCCGGCCGGTCGTCAGCCAGAAACGCGTCCAACTCGGCTGGCTCGGGAGGTAATCCGGTCAGATCGAGAGTGACCCGGCGCAGCAATCGTTCCGGGTCGGCATCGGGCTGCGGTGTCAACTCCGCGGCGGCCGCCCGTTCGAGCACAAAGGCATCGATCGGATTGCGCACCCAGGTGCTGTCACGCAAGACCGGTAACGGAGCCGCGCGCGGAGGCACAAACGACCAGTGCTGTTGCCAGTCGGCACCGCGTCGGATCCAGTTCGCCAGCCGCGCCAATTCGTCATCGTTCAGCGCCCGCCCCGCCTCGGGCGGGGGCATCCGCAGATCGAGATCCGTGGCGCGAACCCGCTGCCATAACTGGCTGCGTTCCAAATCGCCCGGTACGATCGCAGCGGATCCGTCGACGACGCGCTTCGCATCGGCCTCCACGTCCAGACGCAATGATCCCTCGCGATGCGACTCGTCCGGACCGTGGCAGCGGAAACAGTGCTCCGACAGAATCGGCCGGATCTCGCGGGCGAAGTCGGGGCCCGCACCGGTCGGGGGCTCCTGTGCGCCGGCACCGCCCGCCAGCCCGACGGCCAATAGGCCCGCGGTCACCATCCAGGTCGGCCACGAAGAACAAACCCAACACGGTCGTACCGACTGCCGTTCGCAACGTTTCACCATCTCGCTGCTTTCCTTCTAGGGGGCGCGATCACGGCAAGTCCACGACGTGCCATTCCCCGTGGGTGACGGCCGCCGGTCCGTCACGATAAGTGACCGCGGTATAGGTGCGCAGGCACTGCATAAGGTCCAATACTGCTTGCGCGGGCTCCTTGATCATAGCCACGACCTGGGCCTGATTCTCCTGTTGTGCCGCCAGTTGGAATCCGTAATTGGCCCACAGCCGCAGAAACTGCGTCCATTCGGCGAACTGGATGTAGCCCGCCGCCGCCGTGGGACCGCGACGCACGAGCAGTCCGTCCCGCGGAGCATCGGTGCGAGGTAACATCCGCTCGGCTTGCTCGGGAAAGAGCCCAAAGACCAACAGGTCCCGGCCGAGCGCAGCATGCGGCGCCAATTTCGAATCCAGTCCCAGCGCCGTCGGCAGCGGGAAATAATAGATCACACCGCCGGCCACGTCGCGCTCGCTGGGTACCGGCAATGCCACGGCGGGCACCTGTTCGGGAAACAGTTCGTGCAACTTGCCGAGCAGATCGTGGATCGCCCGCCAGCTATCCGCGGCGCCGGATCGCAACTGGTCGGCGTTCCGTACCTCGAGGACCAGAGCCGGTTCGAGCATCGGCAGCGCCTCGTCCGACGGAGGCAGCTGCTGATGCCAACGTTTGCTGAGGGCCTGCGCGTCCAGGGCCAGCGCTATCTGGCCGCCGTCCAGCGCGGGCCCGATCTTGTCGCGGAAAGCAGCTCCCAGTCGCTCCACGATCGGCACAATCTCGGCGCGAATCCGGTCATACGTCGCTCGTTCTGTCTCCGTTAAGCGAGGCGCCAGCAGGCGATCGGTGTGGTGCCAGCCGCGCTGCCAGAGGGTTTCGACCAGTTCACCCAGGTCCGGAGTCTCGTGCAGCTGGATGACTCCGAACGCCAACGCGCCCCCGGTATGTTCCAACAGCGTCAGCGGCCGCGAGTCGGACAGCCACTCACCGAGCGTCCACTGGTACGTCATGGCCTCGATCCCGCGTGGTGTGCGCCAGGCGAAATTCGTCGTTGCTCCCTGGCGGGGCGCCAGTTTTGCCACACGCTGCATCATCGGCTTCAAATCCGCCAGGACGTCGGCACGCTGGGTCGCCTCGAGTCCGGCCAACTGGAGCAACTGCTCCACGCTGCCGATCAGGTTGTCGAGCTGTTGGGGCACCGAGTTGATATGCTGCACGAAATCGCCGCTCGCGTACTGGATAGCCAGGTAAGGGCGATCCGGCGTAGCCACGACCGGCGCGAGCTCGGGACGATCAGCCAACAGCGGTCCGGTTCCCAGCTTGGTGAGGTGCTCATGGTCGGCACTGAACGATAACAGCAGGTAGTCCTGATACGGGCAGAGGCTGACGTATACGGTGCGGGCGGAGAGGGTCTTGACCAATTTGTCCCATTTCGCACGCTGGTCGTCCGGGATTTCGCGGCCGGCCCGCTCCCAGGGTATTAACTGGCCGTCCACACGCAGGGACAGGACATCGTGGCCGGCCACCGATTCCCTTCGTAGACGGCCGTTCCACTCGGGTCGAGCATGGAGGTATTCCCCCGCGATGCGTTCGAGGCGGTCGAGTTGCTCCTTGGCCGCCGCCTGGTCCGTCAGCCGGAAACCGATGACAAGATCGGGAAGGGGAAGCTGCTCGGCCATCGTCCAGGCTTCGTCGAGCATGCGCCGCTGCACGGCCTGGGCGGGGTCTTCACCCGCCGCCTGAGCTTCGAGCTGGGCCTGCCGGCTGATCGCATTGATCCGGTTCGACAGGGCCACCCACTCCGCCCAACGGGTATCGCCGTAGAGAAACACCTCGTGCGAAACCGCGTCGAGCAGCACGGCCATCAACTGCTGGTTGTCTGGTCGCTGCAGCCGCTCCAAGGCGTCCTGCCACGAAGGGGGCGGGTTTTCCCAGTTGGCTTTCAGCTGGGCGATGCCCAGTTGGACCAAGGGCTGTTGCGCCACGCGGCTCACCGCACGGCTGGCAAGGAACTGTTCCACCTGCTGCCGCAGCTTCAAGGAAGCCGAATAAAAGCCGACGTCGGCGGGGACCCACTGGAGCGAACTACGCCGGATGTCCTCTTGGGCCGACACCGGATTCGGCAACGAAGCGGAGACCATTCCAGCGAGCGCGGCGAGGCTGAAAACGAGTGCCCGGTAGATCATGAACAGGTCCTTGCGCAGAAGATGAGATCCATCAGTGCTGATCGCAGGGTGTTTATGGTACAGCAGTTAGCTCCGAGGATGTCGAGAACGAAGGAAATTTTTTCAGGGTGCGGGTTGATTCAGTACGATACATTTGTATAGTAGCGCGCCCGGTAGCGGAAGTCGCCAGACTTCCGAGGAAATCTGACCGCGTTCGGAACTCTTGCGAGTTCCGCTACCCGAGTTCCGCTACCCCAGCAACTTGATGCGGAGGTGACTGGATGGCTGCTGCTCCGGAACCCGTTCCGGCCCTTGTGCTGGGTTCGCGCCAGGAGATGGTGGCGGCGCTGCGCGATCAGATCCGGCAGTTGGGATCGGCCTCGCGGAGTGACGAGTCGGCCGGGTCCTCGGCCCGTCCGAGTAACTGTCCGGGTCTCGAGCGTCTTCTGCCGCAGGGGCGTTTTCCTGCGGGCAGCCTGGTGGAGTGGCTGTCGGAGTGGGAAGCCGGCGGGGCAGGCACGTTGGCCTGGCTAGCGGCCCAGGCGGCAGCGGGGATCCACCCGGCCGCATCGCACGCCGCGGTGCCAGAACGAGGAGTGATTGTGGTGCTCGACCGCCACCGCAGTTTTTATCCGCCGGCCGCCGTGGCGTGGGGAGCGCGGGTGGAGCAGCTGATCGTAGTGCGAGCCACTCGGTGGGACGACGAGCTGTGGGCTTGTGATCAGGCCTTGCGCTGTGCGGGCGTCGCGGCCGTGTGGGGGCGGATCGAGCGATTGCCATCCCGGTGGTTTCGGCGGCTGCAATTGGCAGCGGAACAAGGCCGAGCTATCGCTCACCTGCTGCGTCCCGCGCGCGTGCGAGGCTCCCCTTCATGGGCCTATGCCCAGTTCTGGGTGGAGCCGATTCCGTTTTCGGAGGGAACTCCGTTACCGGAGCGCGCTTCGGTGGCCGGCCGGCGGTGGCGAGTGGAATTGACACGTTGTCATGGAGGGAGCAAGGACGGGCCTGGCTGCGCACCGCGTCGGGTGGAAGTAGAACTGGACCTGGGGACAGGGGCAATTCGCGAGAGGATCCATGAAACGCATGTTGTGCATCTGGTTCCCCCATTGGCCTCTGCAGCGCCTGTTGGTCGCGAAGCCGGAACTTGAACAGCGAGCCGTGATCCTGTACAGCCGCTGGGGAAACCGGGGGCAGCGGGTCACGGCCTGCTCGGCGCAGGCTGCGGCGGCGGGTGTGCGTCCCGGCATGCCGCTCGCCGAAGCCACCGCGCTGCTACACCAGCTATCTCCCGAACGAGGCAGCCCGGCTTCCGTCGCCGCGCGATCGAAGTCCCGCGCCGCTGCTCCTCCTTCCGGCAGCGCTTTTTACACGGAAGCGTCCCAGGAGACGGCCGACCGCGCCGAGCTACAGCGGCTCGCCGCCTGGTGCGAGCGGTTCAGTCCGATCGTGGGCCTGGAATCGACCAGCGATCCAGCGGGTGGCGATCCGCCGGAGCCCGCCAGCTTGATCTTGGACGTGAGCGGCCTGGGGCCACTCTTCGGCGGCGAGGCCTCGCTGGGCACTCGGATCGTCGCGGAACTCGAGCAACAAGGGTATGCCAGTCGAGTGGCCATCGCCGACTCGCTCGGCGCTGCCTGGGCCGTCGCCCACGGGGCGCTTCCCGAGCAAGCTCCCGGCTGCTGGGTAGTCCCTCCCGGTCAGACCGCCGCCACGCTGGAATCCTATCCCCTGCACGTCCTTCGTTTACCCGAGTCGACGTGCGAAACCCTCCAGCAACTGGGCATCCAGCAGATCCGTCAGCTGCTGCGTTTGCCTCGCCCCAGCCTGCTGGCTCGTTTCGGTCCCACCATCCTCCTGCGCCTCGACCAGGCGCTGGGGATTCTCCAGGAACCGATCACCACCCATCGAGCCGCGCCGATATTCGAGGCCAGCTGGTCGCTGGAATATCCTACCGACCAGCGTTCCGCGATCGAGTTCGTAGTCCAGCAGCTGATCCAGCGCGTGGCACACTTGCTCGCCGAGCAGCATCGGGGCGCCGTGCGGCTCGAAGTCCACTTGCGCTGCATCAGCCCGTCATCGGACAGCCAGTCCGTATCCGACGGCGAGTCCGAGTTGGGCAGCCCGGTTCCCGCGACACCTCGACCGCAACTCGTATTTCGCGTGGATCTGTTTCGGCCCACCGCCGTGTGCG
>JBFWYF010000375.1:0-6987 GCA_050186685.1 Pirellulaceae bacterium | reverse complement strand
TGCACCTGGGAGGCGAACTAGTTCGCCGTCAATTCGAAGTTGTACGTATTGTTCTCCGAGGGGACTTCGGCCTGGAGCGTGGAATCCTTTTGGTACTTGGGAGGCAGGGCCTCTTTCCGTTCGTCGTACATTTCCCCGGTTTCGGCATCGCGCAGTTTACGCCCGGTCAGCTTTAACCAGCTGAGCTCGACACGGTAAGTTCCGGCCGTGGGGCCGTTCTCTTCGGGAATCTCGATCTTGCCGTCCTGGATCACGCCGCCACACGCCCGCCCGCCTCCGGTGGGAACTAACGATATCGCGCCGAGATCGATCGACTGACCGTCAAAAGTCGCCGTGCCTGTCACGGGAAAACGCTTATCTCCCGAATACTCGGGACCCCCGCAGCTGACCGTCGCGAGGCAGAGGCCAAGTGCTCCACACAACCACCTGAATCGGTTCATCGCTAGATTTGTCCTTGCGCGTTGCAGAAAAAAAGAAAAAACGGAGGCTGCTGAGGCGGGGAACGCAAGGCCGAGTTGCCTGCCTGCCTGCCTGCCGCCGTCGCTTAAGGGAGCCGCCGTCGTGAGGGAGTGAGACGCGGACCGCGCCGAATCGCGACTCACCTCTTGACGGCGAAAGCCGAAGGCCAATGTGCCGCCACGCAATGTCCGGCGTGCCGGCACTCGTCCTCCGTTGGGATCTCATAGGATCCCGCTTGCCTCGCGGGGATCAGAATTCCCCAATTACCTGACCGTCGTCCCGGGCGCACAGGTTGTTGTATACCCACCCCGGACCCGTATCGGTCCCCGTTGTGCAGCCATTACCCGTGTTGGCCAGGGCGCGGGCTGTCGCCGCCGGATTCAGGGCAATCGTCTGGGCTACAAACCGCACCGATCCGTCGGTCATGGCAAACTGCGCCCCACCGGGATGGGTGCTGCTGGAAGCGAAACGCGTGCGCGTGCTATCGCTCCCATCGGCGTCGTAGTCGGCGCATCGGCTGCGTGTGTTGATCGGGTGAGCCGCATGGAAGACATTGGCCGAGTCGCCTGTGCCCTGGGCTGTGCCCCACACTATCGAACCGGGATAACGTTGATTCAATGGGATATTCAGCCGCCGCTCGCCAATGAGCAGCGTGTTGGTCGTACCGTCCAGGACTTCGGCCATCGAGAAGCAGGCGCCGCCGACAATGCCCGCTCGATACCGAAAGACCTGCTGATTGCAGACGTAGTTACTTTTGGAGTACCAGTTGTTGGCATTGTTGCTCGCCGCGACACTGGGATGGAACTGGTTCGTGGCCGGCCCTGCATCCGACGGACAGGCGTGCAGCGGAACGGGCTTCTGCAGCAAGGCCACTCCGTTGTAGAGCGTCGAGGCCACGGGGATCTGCCGCCCTCCATCGGGCTTAAGCTGATCGAACAGCGTGCCCTGCTCGGCAAATGGCAAGATCAACACGCCCCATCCCCACCTGCGATCATTGCTGGTCGTCATGTTCAGCATTTGAGGCGGAAATACCTTGTAGGTGTCGTGGTAGTTATGAACCGCCAAGCCGAATTGCTTGAGGTTGTTGCTGCACTGCATGCGCCGCGCTGCCTCACGGGCGGCCTGCACTGCTGGCAGTAACAGGGAGACCAAGATGCCAATAATCGCGATGACGACGAGCAGCTCGACGAGCGTAAAAGCGCGTCGAGACATACAATTGCCTCGAGAACGAACTAGTTTACGTGAGTACATGCATTGATCCTCGATAGCGAAGGAAGGGATAAGGGCTTTCATTCGACCCGAAAAGGCGCAGCGCGGCAAAAGAATTACTCGACCCGTGCAGGCAGGAAAAGTTATTGCAGCATCGGCGCAACATACTTGCCGTTCTCCTCACAAGTCAATACTCGGACACGGCGGATGTGAAATTATCGGTGTGAGCCACCTTGCCGCGGGCGTCGAGGGCGCGCGGTTCGCACCGAGGCCGCGCGACTGCGATTATGGCACACAACCTGCGATCGCGGCGGCGAGTTTCGGGCGGCATGGCGTCGGGCGAAGAATGCCGCTTGCCGTGCAGGCCGCTGGCGGAACCTGGCTTAACCCGCAGGTACGGGAGCCGGCTGAAAAGGTGAAATCCCGCCGGAGGCGGCAGTGACACGACGGCTGGCCTGCAATCTCTCCAGTTCAGCCGGCTCCGGAGGCGAGGCTCGCGTGGACTCCGTCGTCGCCTGCAGCTACGAGTAAAACGGTTTGTCCGGCGCGCAAAACGTGTGAATTGGAAGCGGGCACAAGAGGATAATCTCCTCGACGCGCCGTGGAAAATCACAGGCGACCTACCGGAAGTCACATCTTCGGACGACGGCGTTCCGGAGGCGAGGACGTGACGTGCGACTTTACCGGTAGTTGCGCACGACGCCCACCACTACCCCCAGGACACCCGCGCGTTCGACATAGATGGGAGCCATCGTGGAATTCGCTGGCTGAAGCCGGATCCGTCCCTTCTCCGGAAACCAGAACTTCAGCGTGGCCTCCCCTTCGTCGGTCTGGGCCACCACCATTTGGCCGGGCTCCGCACGCTGTTGTTTCCGAACCACTACGTAGTCGCCATCGGCAATCTGCGCCTCAATCATCGAATCGCCGGTGACCTGCAGGACAAACAGATCGCTACCCTGGAATAAATCCGAGAAGTCGATGCGATCGTTCTGCTCGAAGGCCAATGTCGTATTCCCTGCGGCGACGACGCCGGCCAGAGGCAGCCCGGGCGCCTCGCGCGGCGCCGGCCGAGTCAATTCGATCGCGCGCGACTTGTTGGGGCTGCGTCGAATCAGCCCCTTCTTTTCGAGCGCCTTGAGGTGGCACATCACACCATTAGGCGAACTGATGTGAAAGTGTTCGCCGATCTCCCGCACGGTTGGACCGTAACCGCGGTTCACAATCTTGTCGCGAATGAAATCGTAAACCAGCCGCTGTCGCTCCGTCAGTTGATCGAATTCAGACATGGTGGAGGATCCTTGTGCGGGAGGGGAGGGACGCCACCCAAGTATAATATACGCGTGTACAGAATCAATAGCGTTTGTACACATGTGCCCCGGAATCGCATCGCCGCACCGGAGCGGCTATGATGACACCTCCGCCGTGTGCCCCGGCCGGCGCGTCGCGGGTGCTCGTTTGGCGCCGCGGAAGCCGCGCCCTGCCGCCGCGGAAACCCGGTATGTCCCGCAGATTGGCCTGGGAGACTCTCGCATGTCCGCCATCCCGTCGTCTGTCATCGGCCGTTTTGCGGCTGTTCCCTGCGCATGTTGGCTTGCCGCCGCGGCCCTGGTCGCTCAGGAACCGTCTTCCGCGCCACCCGGCACATCCCCGGCCGCCGTCACGGCAGCCGCGAGCCGAGCCACCGACGATCCGGCCGCGAAACCGTCCTCGGCTAAGTCCAAGAAGGCTACCGTGGCGGCGATCACGATTAAAGGTTCATTGCCCGAGACGGCTGGCCAGACGGGTCTCTTGGGGGAACTGGAAACCAGTCTTTCGGATCTCGTGGCGCGGCTCGACCGCGCCGCGCAGGACAAGTCGGTGTCGGCGCTCCTGCTCAAGGTGCGCAGTCCATCCATTGGGCCCGGTAAAGTGCGGGAGTTGCGGGAAGCCATCCAGCGGGTGCGTGCCACCGGCAAGCACGTCACCGCTCAGCTCGAATCCGCATCGGCCCAGGACTACCTCGTTGCCTGCGCTTGCGATGAGATCCTCCTGCCCGAGTCCGGTGAGATCATGATCCCCGGCGTGCGGGCGGAACTGCTGTACTACAAGGGCCTGTTCGACCTGGCCGGAATCCAGCCGGAGATGTTGCAAGTCGGCGACTTCAAGGGTGCCGCCGAACCGTACACGCGCAAGGAAATGAGTCCCGAATTCCGCCAACAATACACGACCGTCTTGGATGACCTGTTTCAGCAGATGATCGACATGATCGCCGACGACCGCAAGCTCGAGCCGGCGAAAGTGCGCGAGTTGATCGATGTCGGCATCCTGCTGCCCGCCGAAGCGAAATCCGCGGGACTGATCGACGACGTCCTCTACGAAGACGAGATCCAGATGCGACTGGCGGACAAGCTCCGCGCCGAGAAAGTCGACGTGTCGGATGCCTATGGCAAAAACAAGAAACGGACCGATCTATCGGGAATGGCGGGCATGTTCGAACTAATGAACATGCTGATGGGCAATAAGACGTCGGCCCGCTCCAGTTCGAATCAGAAGCTGGCCGTCGTCTATGCCTCGGGGGTGATCATGCCGGGCGAGAGTGCGGTCGGCGTCCTGGGGGACGAGACGGTCGGCAGCGACACGCTGATCAAGGCCCTGCGCCAGGCCGACGAGGACGAGACCGTCGTGGCCATTGTACTGCGGATCGACAGTCCGGGCGGTTCGGCCTTGGCGAGCGACCAGATCTGGCGCGCCATCCGCCAGTGCCAGAAACCGATCGTGGCCAGCATGGGGGACGTGGCGGCCAGCGGCGGATACTACATCGCGATGGGGTGCGATAAGGTCCTCGCGGAATCGGCGACCATCACTGGCTCCATCGGCGTGGTCGGTGGAAAGCTGGTTCTCAAAGGACTGCTCGACAAGGTCGGGCTGAGTTCCGACACGATCAGCCGCGGCAAGCATAGCGGCATCCTCTCCGAAATGTCTCCGTTTTCTGAATCGGAGCGTGTCCTGTGGCAGAAACTCATGGGTGAGATCTACCGTCAGTTTCTCGCCAAGACGGCAACCAGCCGAAAAATGCCTGTCGAGGAACTGGAAAAGCTGGCCAGCGGCCGCATCTGGACCGGCCGGCAGGCCCAGCAACATGGGCTCGTCGACCAGGTCGGTACACTCCGGGATGCGATCGCCGAAGCAAAGAAGTTGGCCGGGGTGGATCCCCAAACGAAACTCGAGATGCTGATGCTTCCCAAGCCCAAGTCGTTTCTCGATCAACTGCTCGAAGGCGATGTCCGCGCTCCGTCGGCCGCGTGGCAGCATCTCGGCTGGGGACCGTCGGTCCTGCAGCCGCTCCGCCACGCCGATGCCCTGCAGGCACTTCTCCAGCAGGAGCCCACGTTGCTCTGGATGCCGCATCGTTTCCGGTACGATTAGTAGCCCCTTTTCGCCAGAAAGGGGGCAGGCTCTGGCGAGCCTAGCTGGCGGCATCGTTTGCCCGCCCAAGATTCATGAGCTAGGGTTGTCATATCGCGGGTTGGCTTGTCACTCAGCGTTCGCTGACCCCGCAGTTCCTGGACACCGTCGACGGCCCGCGCCGCCGCTGGTACGGCCAGGAAGTCGCCGCGAAGACCGTTTCCACGGGTCCGTCGAACGGGGCGAAGCCATGGGTTCGGTTCATTTGCGTTTCGATTTCGCCTTTTTTCGCCGGTGCCATATGAAAAGACTCCTGCGACTCCTCCGCAGAGAAGACGGCCCCACGACGGTGGAGTACGCCGTGATGCTGGCCTGCATCATCGCCGTATGCATTGGCGCTATCACGCTCGTCGGTGGCGGGACATTCAACTACTGGCAGAACAACCAGAATCGCCTCGATTCGGCGTTCACGGGCTCCTGAGCTCGATGGTTCGTTCTCGACCGGACCGGGATGCCCGTTGAGGCGATGTGTCTGCCGACTCGGCATGATTGGTCATCGTGCCAGCGCCGCAGCACGTATAATCGTGTGCGAGACAGACTGCCTTGTGCCGCCGGACAGGAAGTCACCGTCGCGATCGGTGCTGCCGACAAAGGTTGTGGCTTCCGACGCGCGGGTCCGGGCAACTATACTGGCAGCAGGAGTTTCGCTGAGATGGGAATCAAAGTCTTACATCGTGCCGGGGCTTGGCTCGCGGCCTGCATCTGTTGCTCGACAATGGCGGCGCAAGCCGACATTTTTTATCTGACGAGCGGTGGCCGTGTGGAAGGGGAGTTGCTGAATCCGAACGAGTCGCCTCGTCAGACGTACTGGCTGCAGACTTCGCATCGGGGCCGAGTGCGTTTGACGCGCCCGCAGGTGGAACGCGTCGAGGCGAGGAGTGAGGCCGAAAAGCGCTACGATGCCTTCGTGGCCACGATGGCGGACACCATCGAATCTCACTTGGATGTTGCGAATCGCTGCGAGAAGGCGGGACTGAAGGCCCAACGCGAATACCATCTCGAGCAAGTCCTGCGACTCGACCCGAACCATGAAGCCACGCGCCGCGAGTTGGGCTACAACCTCGTCGATGGGGTCTGGTTGCGGCCCGACGATTTCATGCGTAATCAGGGATACGTGCGGCATGGGGGCGCGTGGCGGCTACCGCAGGAAGTGACGCTGCTTGAGGCGGCCGAGGCCCAGGAAGCGAAGATTGTCGAATGGCGCAAGAACATCAAGCGGTGGCGGGACTGGTTCATCAAAGGTGGGGATCGCGCGGCCGAGGGCCGCGCGGAAATCGTGCAGATCCGAGATCCGCTCGCGACGACCGCCCTGGTCGAGTGCCTGACACGGGACAAAGACCCGCCGGCCGCTCGGCTGCTCTACATCGAAGCATTGGGCGAAATCGGGGGCCCGGGCGCCGTTGCGACCTTCGTGCGCCTGGCCTTAGAGGATCCCAATCCCAACATTCAAGAGGCTTGTCTTGACCGGCTGGCCAAGTCCGGGTCAAAGGCCGCCGTTCGCCAGTTCGTCCAAGCCCTGGACCACAACGAGAATGCCATCGTGGGCCGGGCCGGCGTAGCCCTCGAACGGATGAAGGACCCGGAAGCGACCTTGCCGCTTATTGAGGCCTTGCACACCGAGCACAAGGTCGTGATCGGCGGCAGCCAGATGAATCCCACGTTCTCCGGAGACGGTGGTGCCGGACTGAGCATGGGCGGAGGACAGAAAGTTCTCACCGTGCCGTTCAACAACCAGTCGGTCCTCCGCGCCCTGCTGACGTTGCATCTCGGCGTCAATTTCGGATTCGACGAAAAGCGGTGGAAGGCCTGGTACATCGATCAGCACCGCCCCAAGACTCTGGTAAATCTCCGCCGGGCCCCGTAGGACCGCCCACG
>JBFWYF010000374.1:0-6988 GCA_050186685.1 Pirellulaceae bacterium | reverse complement strand
TTCTCCACCCGCCAGCTGCAGGCGAATCCAACCTCCACGGCGCTCCTGAACCAGGAATTCCGTGCCCTCCGCCAGGGGCACGGTAAACGCCGCTTCGTAACTGTCCGCATTTCCTTTGCGAGCTAAAGTCTCCCCTACCGCTACCACTCCGTGCTGCCTCCGTTCGTATCGGTTCCAGTCATGGACTGCCGACGCCATCATTGCTAGGGTCGCCAGCAAGCAGGCCCAGGCGACGGGCCGTAGCGAAGACCAACGACCGACCTCGGCCAACAGTCCCGCCAGAAAAGCCGACGATGCGAAAACGAGCGTCAGCTGGAATTTTCCGGGATAACTGATCCAATCCTGCCAGAACAGGACGTAATCCCCCCAGGAATGGCGCGGTACGGGGGCGGAACCGGGCAAGGCAAAGCGGAGATTGGCATCGAGCTGAGGATCGCTCGGCAAGTAACGCTGCGCCTGGCGGTAGCACGCAATCGCGCGACCGCGTTGACCGGCCCGCATGTACGCATTGCCTTGATTGTAGTAGACGGCTCCCGAGCAAATCCCGCCGTCGACCAGCTCTTGGTACATGCCCGCGACGCGGATGAAGTCCGCCGGGGTCTGGGCTGTGTCGAAGGCGGCCTGAGCCTGTTCGAAACGCTGGAGTCCCTGCGTATCGAGACGCTGTGCGCAACCGAGCACGGTGGCCAGCGGGACGACGAGCAGCAGCGGGCGAAGCAGGCGGCACAGCATTACGGAGAAGGCTTTCGAGTGCCAGTCAATTGGATCAAATCGGACAACAACTCGCTGGCCTCGGCCTGAAGGCTTTCGAGGGACTGGGAGAGGCCACCATAGCGGGCTGCGTCGCAGCGTTCCAGAAAGGTTGCCAGTCGCGACACGTCGTCCGAGTTCACGCCAAGGTCCCGCGCGGCCTGGACTACGTCGTGCGACGTCAGGCTTTGAACATCCGCATCGGCCAGGTCGGCAACGTATCCGGCGAGTGAGGCACGTAACGCCGCAGCCAGCTGGCGGGCATCTCCTGCAGTTACAAGCGGCGTGGCGGCTTCTACGCGACGTCGGGCGACTTGGGGTGCCTGTCGGCGGCGGCGACCCGACACGTCATCGCGGCGGCGGCGCACGTGCCGCGAAGTCCACACGACGGCCACAAACGCCGTCACCATTCCGGCCAGGCACGTCCACCAGACTTGGAAGTTGATGCGCTGGTCCACAACGCGACGGCGATCGGTAATATTCGCAAACACACCTTCGCTCACGACGTCGACATTCTGCGGCGTGTGCGCGCGCGGCGCCATCGCAATGTCGGTATCTGACAGCCGGTCCGCCGCTGCTACGTCGATAGCGATGGGCCCCGTATGAATCGTCACGTACTGTTCCTTTTGGACGTCGAAGTAGCTGATCGGTACGGCGGGGAACTGCCCCACCCCTGCGTGCAATGGGCGCAAGCTGTAGGTGAAGCGGCGCGCATCGCTGGTAGTCTCCTGAGTGGCCTCATACATCTTAAAGGCGCGGGTGACCTCCGGAACCTGCTCGAGCTGCGGAGGCACCGTGGCTTCCAAGGTGCCTTCGCCGCGGAGCGTAATCGTGAGTGTCAGGGGATCGCCAACTTTTACGCGGGTAGGAGCCAGTTCCGCGTCGGCCTGGATTCGGCCGATGGCGCCCACGTAGGACGCGGGGCGCCCCGCAACCGGCGCATCGAGTATGTCCATCTCCAACGGCTTGGCCAGGGCAAAGATGCGATCGGCCATGGCCGTGCGACCGCTGGTCGTCTGCGAGATAAAGACCCCCTGCATCGTCGCCGGCCCGAAGCGGACCCGCCCCGGCTTCGTCGCCACGAAGGTCCGTGCCAGTTCATACTCCCAATACACCTGCAAGGCGCCATCCTGGTCGGGACGGCGGGCTTGTGTTGGCTCCGGTCGAAAGGCGGCTCGCCGTTCGTCGTTGAAGACGGAGAACAGGTCCTCGTCGAACAGATTCGGAATGCGCAGCGCACCCGGGAACCCCATGGGCGGGCGCCCGACGCTCGAATGCACGTCGTTGATGCTGAACCCATACGCATTTCGATCCGAGGCCAGGTACGGCCGCAGCCACACGCCCGCGGGCTCCACGGCCTCGATCCCCTCCGGCAGATTCTCGTCGTCGGCCCACGGGAGCGTCAAATGCGGCATCTGCCGGGCTACAGCACTTAACGGATCCATGTCGCTGAAAGGGTCCGGCAGTCCCTTGATCGCCACCTTCAAACTGACGACAAACGGCTGCGACGGATATACATGAGGCCGGTTGGCGGCCAATTCCAAGATGACCAGGTCCTGGTCAGTTGGGTCGAGCACTTCCAATGGCAATGGCTCAGCGCGGTAAGCCTTCCCCGCCACCTCGACTTTGGCTCCCGGTACGGTGAGCTGCCCGGTTCGGCGCGGCGTCAGCATGTACTCGAACGTCGGCCCACCTTCCGTCCGCTCCTGACGCTGACCGTTGATGATCGTGACGACCCGCATCGCACCGTTCGAGCGACCCACCAACCGCGTGTCGAAATCGTCGAAATCACCCAGCTGGGGCTCCGCCCCCGTATCATCTCCCTCCACCACTACCCGGTACCGGACCGATTCACCCAGGTAAATCCGCGGCATCGACAACTGTGCCGTTACGCGCACTTCCGCCGGCACCTCAGGGGCCCAGCCAAGCCAACCGGCCACCAGACAGGACCAGAACGCCAGCGAACTCGCCGAAACCACCTTGCGACACGACTCCATGAGCGTCACCAATCCTTATCCACCTTCGAGGCCCCGCGCAGCAGCGCCTGCACTTTCCGCTGACGTTCCTTGTACTCGCGTTCCCGTTCGCGTACCTGCCGTAACAGAACTTCCGGCGCGATGGCAGGTCCCGGCTGCGACCTTCCATCTTCTGAGGATCCCTTCGGCGCTCCCGGACGGTGGGATTTCTCCGACTCCGATTTCTGCTGTTCCGGCTTCTGCTGTTCCGGCTTCTGCTGGTCCGGCTTCTGCTGGTCCGGCTTCTGCTGGTCCGACTTCTGCTGGTCCGACTTCTGCTGGTCCGGCTTCTGCTGGTCCGGCTTCTGCTGGTCCGGCTTCTGCTGGTCCGGCTTCTGCTGGTCCGGCTCAGCTGGCGGAGGCGGCAGTGCGGCAGCAATCTCTTCGAGCAGTTTCCGAGCTTCTTCCTGCCTTGGCAATGCCTCGCTCCACTGCGTCTGTTGCAGACGCTCGGCGGAATAGCGCGCTGCCTCGACCACCCGCGGCCCCCGTTCGACGGCCTTCTTCCAGGCTTCGATCGGTCGAGGGGGGGAAGTCTCCTGGGGCGTGTCGGGCTCGGCGGGGGCATCCTTCAATTGCTGTTCGGCCCGGGCGACCAGCAAGTCGGCCCATCCCGGCACCTGCTGCTGCGCCCACGCCGCATCTCCGGCATCGCGCACTGATTGGAGCGAGTCCGCAGGCGTCGTAGCACTGTCCGGTTCGGCGGCTGTGCCATCCGCCACCGCAGCGACAGCCGCCTGGCTGCGAGCCACCAGCTCTCTCTGCCGGCGAATCGCCTTGTGCAGGACATGTTCCCACGGGGCGATGGCCCGGTAGATCGTGTCGAGCTTCTCCAACGAGTCGGTCTGGGCTGCCTGGGCTGCTGCCAACTCGTTCAACTGTAGTTCCGTCGCTGCGCGCGTCATCGCCTGGCGAACCTGCGTCGCCGCGGAGGCGAGCACTTCGACTGCGGCGGCCACGCGAGGATCCGGCGTTGGGAGGGTGGATGGGGCAGAAGCACTCGATGCCGAACTTGGGGGTCCTGGACTGGTCGGTGCCTGCGCGGCGTCGCGGATCTTATCTTGCAGCGGCGCGATCTCTTCCGCGAGGAGCCGCTGCGACTCGGCCAGCAAGCGAGCGGCCTGGCGCCGCCGCGGCGAATCGGAGCTGTCCGCCAGCTCACTGGCATGCTGGCGAAGAGCCTGCTGCTCGGATTCAAGAAACTCAAGAAACTCGAGTAACCCGAGCGATTGGCGCTGGTGGTCGCGGTCTCGCTGCCTCCAAAGTTCCTGGATGTGTTTCAACCACACCCGCAGGAGTTCGAGATTGTGGCGAGCGGCGGGATGCTCAGGATCCACTTGCAGTGTGCTGCGGAAGGAACCGACCGCGGATAACACGAGTTCGACGACCTGGCTTCGGACATTGGGTGGGGCCGCTGCCGGTTCCTCGCCCAAGAGCGCGCGGGCCCGGTCCGAGGCGATACATCCCAGGTTATAGTGGCTGGCCGCGACCACATCGGCATCGCGGCCCAGCCGAGCCTGATGGAACAATGCTTCGGCCTCGTCGAGCTTGCCCTGCGCAGCCAACGCGCACGCTTGATCGTAGACCACTCGTGGGTTGTCGGGATCCAATCGGGCGGCCTCGGCGAAGGCCTGTTCTGCCTGGGCGAACGATCCGGCGGCATGCCATTGCAATCCTTGGCGCACCTTGGCCGCTGCGTCGGCCGGCGACGCCAGCAAGGTCCCCGGGAGCCAGGCCAGCGCGACAAGCAGGCACCACGGCTGGGAGCGCCATCGAGTCCAGTGGTCCATGCACTATTCCCTGTCGAAGGTCCTGTCAATTGCTGGGGTAATACTTCGGCCAAGCCATTTCCCACATCAGCAGCATGACACCGCCGAGCAGGAACCATTGAAATCGATCGGCATACCGTCGCCGCGTCTCCGCTTCCCCGTCTCCGCGCGTCAGTCGGGCCAAGTGGTCTTCGTAGACCTGCCCCAGGTCGTAAGCTCTCGTCCGTGCCGGGACGTAAGCCCCGCCAGTCGACAAGGCGATTTCACTGAGCGTCTTTTCATCCATCCTGGACCACACCTCCTGGCCGTCGTGTTGCAGGTACGTCAGGTTACCTTGCCGATCCCGTAGCGGAATTCGCTGACCTTCGGACGTATCGCCGAGCCCGATCGTAAAGATCTTGATTCCCCGCTCCGCAGCCTGCCTCGCCGCCTCGAGCGGAAAGGAATCGTGGTCTTCTCCGTCGGTAATCAGCACCAGGACCTGGTCCCGGTCCCGGTGCGGCTCCATCGACTCGATACCCCTCCGGATCGCATCCCCGATGAGGCTACCCCCGCGCGGCGCGCTATCCGGCGTTACCTGGTCCAGCGTATCCAGAAAGTAACGGTGATCGGTCGTCAGTGGCACACTCATGACGGACGCCCCGGCGAACGAGATCAGCCCCACGCGATCTCCGCTCAGTCGCTGCAACAGGTCGCGGATGTCGGACTTGGCGCGTTGCAGCCGATTGGGCGCAACATCCTCGGCCATCATCGATCGGGACACATCCAGCAATACGAACAGATCGACGCCGCGAGCGCGGACAGTTTCAAAGTAGACGCCCCATTTCGGTCGCGCGGCACCCGCAACCAGCAGCGCCAATGCTAACAGGACCGCAGCGGGGGCCGTCCAGGCGACCCACGTCCTGGGTCGCGCAAGCAATCGCGGCAGCATCGGTTCGTCCGCGAACCGAACCGCCGCAGCACGGCGACGCCGGGCGGCCCTGGCCATTAACAATCCGAGAACGGGCAAAAGCCACCACGCCCAAAGCCACCTTGGATCTTCCCACTGCATCTAGTTCACCGTGCGAAAGCGGGTCCAGCGCAGCACGAACCCGGCCACAATTATCACCATCCCGGGGGCCAACAGCCACTGATACAATTCTCGGTATTCCGAGTAAACGGTCCCCTCGGACACCGACTTTTCCAACTGATCGATCGCGGCGTAGACCTGGGCCAACGTTTCGACGTCGCGGGCATTGAAATAACGTCCGCCCGTCTTTTCGGCGAGCAAGCGCAACATCGTCTCGTCCAACCGCACATCCTGCGCCATGAGCACTTGGCGGCCAAACCGGTCCTGCATGGGAAAAGGCACTCGTCCCGTCGAACCGACCCCGATCGTATAGATTTTGATGTCGAACTGAGCGGCCAGCTCGGCAGCCTTCTCCGGCGGGATTACGCCGGCCGTATTCTCGCCGTCCGAGAGCAGGATAATCACCTTGCTACGGGCCGAATTGTCTTTCAGCCGTTCGACGGCCAGCGCGATGGCATCCCCGATCGCGGTCGCTCGCTCCTCCTCGATAAAACGTCGGTCCAGGACATTGCCCTGTCGATCGAATTGGACCTGCGGAATCTCGACTGTATCGAGCGTCGCAAGCAGCATATCGTGATCCAGCGTCAACGGAACTTTGCTCTCGGCAAATCCGCCGAAGGCGATCAGGCCGATCAGATCATCCGGGCGTCCCGCCAGATCCTCGCCCCCGGAGACGAACTGGCGGAAGACGTGCTTGACGGCCGTGAGTCGGTTTACACGTTCATCGCCGACATGAAAATCCAGCGCTTCCATGGAACCGGAGCGGTCGAGGCACATCAAAATGGCGATGCCTTCGGCCCGAATTCGAAACTCCCGCAAGCCCGCCTGCGGCCGGGCCATGGCGCAGACGACCAACAGCAATCCGGCAAACTGCCACCACGGCAAAAAGCGTTTCAGCCGCTGCGCCCAGGTCACGGGCAACCCGCGTAATAGCTGCGTGCTGGAATACAACACGGCACTCCGCCGTTCCTGTCGGATCGACTGCCATGTAGTCGCGCACAGGGGCACGGCGAGCAAGAGCCAGTACGGACTTGCCAGTCGAAACTCGTTCATGCGGCCTGCTCCCGTCGTCCCGCCGCGACAAACGCTCGTGCGCGTGCAAGCGCTTGCTGCGAATCTTCGGGACGAGGCTGGTAAGCCGCGAACTTGACGAGATCGGCAGACTCCAGGAAATCGCGGAGCCGCAACCGGTCGTCGCGGCCAATCCCGTCCTGACCGCCCACTTCTCGCAAGAACTCTTCCGTCGTCTGTTCCGGTGCGCGAATCCCGGTGGTTTGTTCGATGTAGCGCCGGACAATGGCGGTCAACTCCACGTAGAACCGTTTGACGTCCTGCTCGGCCATTCCTGAATTCTGCAGCGAGTCCAGTTCCCGTTCGGCCAACTC
>JBFWYF010000373.1:0-6992 GCA_050186685.1 Pirellulaceae bacterium | reverse complement strand
CAGCGGGCAAATCCGCCCGCCGTCTTATCGGTAAAATCCAGGGGAGCCGTCAAGAGAATCAGGTTCTTCAGACCGTCACGCGGGCGCAAGGAAGCGTAGATGGTGCTGATCAGCGCTCCCAGGCACCAGCCCAGCATCGAGAACTCCTGTGCGCCGGTGATCGTCTTGAATTTACGAATCGCGCGGGGCAGATACTCCAGCGCGTAGTCGTCGAAGCGCAGATGCTTGTCTTCGGGTCCCGGCTCGCCCCAATCGAGCAGGAAGATGTCATAGCCGCGCTGCAACATGTACTCGACAAAACTATGCCCTTTGCGCAGATCCAGGACATGCGGCCGGTTCATTATGGCGAACACGAGGAACAGGGGAATGCGTCGCCGCTGGGACTCGGGTACCACCGGAACATAGCGATACAGCTTGGACTTGTTCAGCGTCCACACCAGCTGCTTGGGCGTCTGGGCGATGCGGGCGTCGGTCGTCAACAAGCGATTGAACTTCTGGAGCTTCTCCACAGTCTTCTGCAGTTCGGCCTGCACGTCGGGGCACGTGGCCGCTCCGTCCGGTGCGGGCTGGGTATGCGTAGTCATCGGTTTGTCTCCTCAGCAGTGGCTAGCGGCGGTGTCAACCGGCAGGCAGACGGCGTAGCAGCTCGTCGAACTTGGCATCCAAGTCATCGAGCCGCATCTCAATGTTCGTCAACCGCTCGGCCAGACGCGTCACGTCCTCCCGCGACGGCACATTGACGCTGCTCAGCGTCTGTTGGATGCTCGCATCCAAGGCCTTGCGGAAAGGGGCGGATCCCGATAGCCAGGCGTCCAGCATCGCGCCCGTGGCCTCGGCATAAGCATCCGTATGGACGAGCTGCAACATCGACTTGGCCCACGCATCCATGCTCGTGTCGCGCATTTCTTTGAATACGCCAGCCGGATCGAACGGATTAAAGGGCTCGCTTTTCTGAGTCATCGTGGGTCCTTTCGCAAACGGAGAACCGAGGTGGCGAGTTCGCCACCTCGGCACAATTCCGGGCGACGGCGGAAGTGTCCACCAGGAGACCCGCACGCATCGGCGTGCCGGTCCCGCCGCGGCTACATGTAGGCCCCTCCATTCACGTTGATCTGTTGACCCGTGATGTAGTCGCCATCCGCCACGAGAAAGATTACGGCGCGGGCGATCTCCTGGGGCTGAGCAAATCGTCCTATTGGAATCTTAGCCTTGATCTGCGCCTGAATGTCTGCCGGCACCCGCGCAAACATGTCCGTTTCCGTGTATCCCGGAGCAACGGTATTGACGGTGATATTTGATTTGGCGAGCTCCAAGGCCGCCGTCTTGGTAAACGCGATGATGCCTCCCTTGCTAGCACTGTAGTTCGCCTGTCCAAACGCTCCCGTCTGGCCGTTCATCGAACTGATATTGACGATGCGACCGTAACTCTGGGCCGTCATGATCGGAATTGCAGCCGAAACGCACGCGAAGCAGGCGTTCAGGTTCGTTTGAATCACTTCCACCCAGTCGTCATCCGTCAGCTTCCGCAGCGACTTGTCGCGCGTGATGCCGGCATTATTCACGAGCACATCCAGATGGCCCAAGTCGCGCGCCACTTTTTCGACCATCGCGCGCGCCTCCTTGGGATCGGCGAGGTTGGCTTTGGCCAGCAGGCACGTGCCACCCCACTTGGCGATCTCGTCGGCTGTTTCCTGCGCTTTGGCGTCACTGCTCTGATAATTCAATGCGACCTTGGCGCCTTCGCGTGCCAGTTCCATCACAATCGCTCGGCCGATGCCACGTGAGGCACCGGTTACCAAAGCAGTCTTGCCATCCAACTTTCCCATTAGCGTGTCTCCTGGTTGTTGTGGACCGAATCCGCGAACCTGCCGCGACGGACAAAGTTGCTGGTTGTGCTACATCCGCTCAAAGATGGCTGCGATCCCTTGGCCGCCCCCGATGCACATGGTGACGAGCGCCCGGCGGGCCCCCGTACGTTTCAGTTCGAACAGGGCCTTGATGACCAGGATGGCCCCGGTGGCACCGATCGGATGGCCCAGCGAAATGCCGCTGCCATTGGGATTCGTCCGATCCGCGGGCAATTCCAGCTGACGGCAGACGGCCAGCGCCTGAGCGGCAAAAGCTTCGTTGACTTCAAAGACGTCGATGTCGTTCAACGAGAAGCCGGTCTTTTGCAGCAGCGATCGGACGGCCGGGACCGGTCCGATGCCCATGTACTTGGGATCGACCCCGGCATAGCTGTACGCCACCAGTCGCCCCATCGGCTGCAATCCGCGCCGCTCCGCCTCGCCGCGTTCCATCAGCACCACGGCTCCTGCGGCATCATTGATGCTCGACGCATTCCCCGCCGTCACGGTGCCGTTCGGGTCGAACACGGGACGCAGCCGGGCCAGTTTTTCGGCGGTGCTGTCGCGCCGCACCGTTTCGTCGATCTCAAACGGGACGGTGCCCCCTTTCACCTTCACCGACACGGGCACGATCTGGGCCTTGAAGAATCCTTTGTCCAAGGCATGCGCCGCGCGCCGGTGACTCTCGGCCGCCAGCTCATCCTGGTCCGTCCGCGAGATGTTCCACTTCTTGGCAACGTTTTCGGCCGTCACGCCCATATGGCAGTCGTCGAACGGATCGCTCAACGCGCCTACCATGACATCGACGAGCGTCGTGTCATTCATGCGCGCCCCCCACCGCATGGTCGGCGCGAGATAGGGGCTGCGGCTCATGTTCTCCGCCCCGCCGGCGACGGCGGCCTCCGCGTCGCCCAACATGATGGCGTGGGCCGCCGTCAAAATGGCTTGCAGGCCGCTGCCACACAGCCGGTTCAGCGTGAGGGCTGGCGTCTCGTGCGGTAATCCTCCTTTAACGCCCGCCACGCGAGCCAGGTAATGGTCGTGTGAATCGGTGTGAATAATATTGCCGAACACGATGTGCCCGACGTCCGTCGGTGCTATGCCTGCACGCTCAACCGCCTCGCGTACACACAAGGCCGCCAAGTCGCTGGGCGGAATATCCTTCAAACTACCCCCATATCCTCCAATCGCCGTCCGCGCCCCGCTCAGCACCACCACTTCCCTTGCCATCGCTCACCTCCTCGTTGTAAATACGACCTCACCGCCGCAAGTCGTCCGCAGGACATGCCAGCTCGCGCCCGAGGTGTCCTGTAGGTCTTGGCAAGTCGTATGCCTGCGCGTATCACTCGCTCAGGGAAGTGGCTCACAACGCAGATTCCCTCAGCGATTCCCCTGCGGATGCCCGCACCGTGTCGCCCGCGCCAGCCCGCGCCGCTGTGCGATTCGCGCCTATGGGGTGAGCGGCACGCGCGCGATTCCGCGCGATGCGCTGCACAGGCAACGGGGTAGTCCTTTTCGCCACCGCCCACGCTCTGGCGAGCGTGGCTACACGGCCTCTCGTAGCCCGTTTCGCCAGAAAGGGGGCGCGGAGCGGCAGGGGAGAGCGCCGAGCCGCTCGGGCCGAGCCGACCACGCTCGGCGTCTACGACGGAGGAGCGGATGGCGAGGGCACGGCCCGACAGGCCGAGTCAAATCCGGCGGCGCGGTGAGCGCCATCACAGAAGGGCTTGTTGCTCGAGTGCCCACACCGACAGAGCGCCAGTACCGGCTTGCCGGTCGGCAATTCCAGCGCGTCGCCCTGCGCATCCACCAACTCAATGGGACCTTCAATCACGAGCGGGCCGTGATCGCGAATGCGAATCCTTACGTTGGACATGGCTTCGTCTCCAGGCGGTGATGTGGTGTGCGGCAAGCCTGCCACGCTCGGTCGGTATCTCCTAACAGATCTCCCAATGTACCCGCTGCGTGCCAGGTTCGCCGGCCCGCGAGCCGTGTCGGTTTTTTCGACGCGGTCGTCGAATGGTCCGTCGTGTCGCGGACATGGCGCTGTGGCGCTCGACACCCAGTGCGTGACGCTTCCTCCGACTGCACAAGATCTTAAGCGTCGCTCCGCCGGTTCGGCGCGGCCCTGGTATGCGGAATGCTTTTTCCGACGGCTTCGCGCGGGTGCGCCCGTTCGACTTGATCCACGTACAAGGAGCCGTCGTCCATGCGGATTCGTCGTGGGGGTTGTCCCTCGGCCTTTACCCTGGTCGAGCTGCTGGTCGTCATTGCCATCATCAGCGTCCTGGTTTCGCTGCTGCTGCCCGCGATCCAGGCCGCACGCGAGGTTGCTCGGCGAATGGCGTGCTCCAACAACATCCGCCAGCTGGCGCTGGCCATGCACAACCATGAAGACACCTATACGATACTGCCCTATTCCAAGCGGGATACTTCACCGCAGCGCAGCTGGGCCCCTGACCTGCTGCCGTTTCTGGAACAGGCGAACATGGTCAGCGGGGCAAACTACGACCTGAACCAGAACTGGTGGCGCAGCACGACCTATGACTCGCCTCCGGTGGCGATTCCGAATGCCACCACTGTCCGCCAGCATCTGGCGATTTTTCTCTGTTCGTCTAGCCCCAACCCACAGCGGTTGCAGAGCAAAGCGGAAACGGCTCCCGAGCAGAACAAAGTCGGAGCGTGTGGCGACTACTTCGTAACCGAGGGCGTGAATATCGCGATCAACAGCGAACTGCCGGCATCGGAACAGTTCCCTACGAACAGCGACTTGAAAGGCGCACTGCGCAAGTTTCCCGACACATGTACGTTTGCGAACCTTCTCGACGGAACCTCCAATACGATTCTCGTCGGAGAATGTGCGGGCCGCGAAGATGTCTGGCGGGGACGCCAGCGTTCACCCGCCGTGGCCGACAAATCGCAGCCCGATTGCGCTCGCGCACGGGGAGGAGCCTGGGCCACCAACGATAACCCCTACGAGATCGGGACTCGCGTCGACTGGTGCACGGGCGGAGCCATCCCCGGGCCCATGCGGATCAACAATTCCAACGAGTACGGACACCTTTTCTACAGCTTCCATCCCGGCGGGGCGAATTTCGCTCTGTGTGACGGCTCCGTGCGGTTTATCAGCGAGACCGTCCGCCTGCGAACGCTCGCGCAGCTCGTCACTCGCGCTAACAGCGAAGTGAACGACCTGGCCGACTGACAAGGCCTCGAACCGAATCGGACTGCACGGGGCCTACCGCACCGATCGAACGGCACCGGCCGAAGCGGTTCAGGAAGGGAAATGGTCAGACCGAACTGGCGACCCGCCGTGGCCGTCCCAGCACGGGGTACTGCGGATCCTGGAAGCCTTTGCCGCTGTGTTCGCCGGGCGGGACCAGGCGGTCGATGAACTGTTCATCTTCGGAAGTGATGCCGACGGATTGACAACCCAGGTTGTCCTCGAACTGGGCCATGGTGCGCGGGCCCAGGATGATCGAAGTGATGATGGGGTTGGCCAGACACCACGCCAGGGCGAATTGCGAGCTGGACACGCCGCGCCGTTGACAGTGTTCGGCCATACGCTGGGCGATGTCGAGGCTGTCGTCGCGCAGCTCGGCTTCCTTCATGCGCTTATCGTCGCGGGCCGCCCGGCTGCCGGCGGGATACGATTCGCCTGGCCGGTACTTGGCGGTGAGGATCCCGCGGGCCAGGGGGCTGTACGTCACCACGCCCACGCCGTGTTCCTGGCACAACGGCAACAGTTCGACCTCGATGTCGCGATTCACGATATTGTAAAGCGGCTGGACGCACGAAAAGCGATGCAGGCCGAACTTGTCGCTGACCCACAGCGCTTCGCATAGGCGCCAGGCCCGGAAATTCGAACAAGCGATATAGCGGACTTTTCCCGCGCGTACCATGTCGTCCATGGCCCGCAGAGTCTCGTCGATGGGCGTTTCGTAATCGGGAGTATGGGTGTAGTAGATATCGACGTAGTCGGTGCCGAGCCGCCGGAGGCTTGCATGCAGAGCGGCCATGAGATGGAGACGCGACGCACCGCTGTCGTTGGGCCCGCTTCCCATCGGCTGTCGACCCTTGGTCGCGACGACGAAACGATCGCGCCGATCCGCGATGGCACGCCCCACGACGACCTCCGATTCGCCCTGGTTATAGATGTCGGCCGTGTCGATGAAATTGATACCTTCGTCCTGTGCCCGGTGGATGATGCGGGTCGAGTCGGCCTCCGACGTCTGCCCGCCAAACATCATGGTTCCCAGGCAGAGATGCGAGACTTTTGCACCGGTTCGACCCAACTTCCGATATTCCATTGCGTACGGCTCCGTTTGCGGATTGCAGTGCCAAAAAAGGGTTTACCGGCTGCTCAGTTCGTGGACGGCGTCGACCAATGCAATCGCGTGATCGACGGGCGTCTGCTGCAGCACGCCGTGCCCCAGGTTGAAGATATGGCCCGGCCGGCCGCCAGCCTGATCCAGGACCTCGCGGGCGCGACGTTCGATGTCGGCACGGGGCGCGAGCAGCACCGCCGGATCTAGATTGCCCTGAACCGCCCGATCATGCCCGACCGTGCGCCAGGCGTCGTCCAGCCGCACACGCCAGTCAATGCCGACGACGGCACTGCCGGCAGCCGAGAGCAGGGGGAGCAGGGCGGGGTTGCCGGTGGCGAAATTGATGACCGGCACGCCCGGCTGGATACCAGCGACAATCTGCTGCTGGTACGGGAGGACGTACCGCCGGTAATCGTCCGGCCCCAGGCAGCCGACCCAGGAATCGAACAGCTGCACACACTGGCAGCCGGCCGTGATCTGCGCGTTGAGATACAGCGTGACGGCACGGGCCAACCGCTCCATCAGGGCCCGCCAAGCGCCCTCGTCCCGGTACATCAAAGTCTTGGTATTCAGGTAATTCCGGCTCGATCCCCCTTCGATCGCATAGCTGGCCAAGGTGAAGGGGGCTCCGGCAAACCCGATCAGCGGCAGGTCGTCGGGCAGATCGAGCCGCGTCTGCCGCACCGTCTCGACGACGAAATGCAATGCATCGACCGTTTCGAGCTCGCGAATCCGGTCGACGTCCGCCGGCTCACGTAGGGGATTGTGAATGATCGGGCCTTCGTGCTGTGCGTACTCCAGATCCATTCCCATCGGT
>JBFWYF010000372.1:0-7021 GCA_050186685.1 Pirellulaceae bacterium | reverse complement strand
TGATCATTCTGCCGCAGGCAAATCATGATCTGAAAGTTTCCGCAACGGGTGAGCTTCACCGCCCGTCGCCCGGCTATGCGCCCGGGGCCTTGAAAACGATGACGGACTGGGTACACGGAGTGATTGACGACCCAGCGCACATCCCCACCATGAAACAAGTGGGCTCCGCCCAACCAACAGGTGTGCTTTCAAAACTCATCCGCTACGAGAAACTGCGCTGGTATGGCAACGGAACCGTCCAAGTGGCACTCCTTGTACTCTTCCTGTTCAGCTTTCTTGGGAACACGATTGCGGGGATCCGGTACGGTCTGGGCCGTCTATTCCACCGTCAGAGAAGATCCGGTCTGCAGGCATCTAGCAAGGTTCTAAATTTCCAGCGCGCCGTTTGTGCGCTCAACCTATTCATCCTGGCCGCGATGCAGCTCGTCGTGCTATTGGTGTTCGACCAAATTCACCCGAGTTGCCCGACCGTCCTGTTGTTCCTCCCGCTACTCGGAACCGTTTCCACGCTCGCGACCGTTGCCCTGCTGGTCGTGCTCGTCCGGATCCGCCGCGAAGATGGCTGGATGGTAGCACCCAGATTACGCGCTCTCGATGTACTGTGCTTGGTCCTTTTCATTCCGTACATGTTCTACTGGAACCTGATCGGGTATCGCTTTTAATGCAGGGGAACGATGCTGAGCATCAAAGGCCGCATAACACAAGAATGCACGGTGGCCGCCGGCCGCATCGGTTCGCATTCCCAATACCCCACCGGTGGCCCGGTGATTCTCGGGCGTTATCCGATTTAAATCATGAGAATCCAAAAATGATTCGAAACGCACCATTGGCTCTCGTGCTTGCTTTGGCTGTGTGCTTATCTGCTTTCGGACAAGACAGCCGCATGGTCGATGAGTGTGAAATCGACGCAAGTATTGAAGATGTTTGGAGCGCATTTACGACGTCGAAAGGACTAAAGTCATGGGTCGCGCCACTTGCGGACATTGACTTGCGCGTCGGGGGTAAATGGCGTGCAAACTACAACAAGAACGGAAAGCTCGGTGACGAGACAACTATTGAAAACACAATCCTCTGCTACGACCCCCAACGCATGCTATCCATAAAGGCCACTGGGTTTCCTAAGGGTTTTGAGTTTGTCGAGGCCGCTAAAGAAACGTGGTCGATTTTTTACTTTACGAAGGTCTCAGACAAGAAAACCAAAATCACTATTGTCGGGTTGGGGTATACCGAATCTGAACAATCAAAAAAGATGCGCGCGTTTTTCAAGCCGGCCAACGAGTACTCAATGAAACGGCTTAAAACAGCGCTGGAAAACAAGGTGCAGGACGAGAAGAGCGACCGCTGACAGCTCAATCTTCGGATAACCAGAAAATGCATCCGACTCGCGAAGTCGGGCGTTTGACAATGGGAATTCTCCCGTCGCGACCAAGTGATTTTAGACGTTCGCCCCCGGGACGATTGTCTCGCGTGGAGGTGCAGAGGCAGAAAGAGGTGTGGGAACCTGCAACACGAGAAGGCGCCGGAATGAGTTACCACGAAGGACACGAAGAGCACGAAGGATCGAAGGGAACCGGTTTGTCACGGGGTTTCATCCGACCACAAGAGGAAAGGTAGGCTGTAATGAGCATCGACACTCTTCTTCCCTACGTCGTCGTCGGCTTCATGCTGTTCATGGTTGTGTCATTTTCCCTTGTGGCATGGCAAAAGCGCCGACAAGACATGGAACGCATCCGCAATCACTTATTGGACAAGGGGTGTCGGGAAATCGTTATCCACTACGAGTGGTTTGACTTTGACAAAAGCAATTCGACCTACAGGATCGAATGCCTCCATCCGGCGAGTGGCCGAATCAGGACCGGCTGCAAGATTCATCGGGCGTCTGGGTGGGACGAGGACATATACTGGAAAGACCCACTGTAAGGTTCTGGCGGCGGCGATTCAAAGGGACTCGGCGGATCGCTACTTTTCAAAGTGATCGCAGGCCGCAGCGAACAATGCCGTGAACTGGAGCGGCCGTCGACGCCGGTTTTGAAGACAGAGTTTCTTTCGTCCCTGAGAAGATTGTCTCACGCAGAGGCGCAGAGGCACGGAGAGGCGTGGGAACCTACAACACGCGAAGGCGCTGGAGTGAATTACCACGAAGGACACGAAGAGCACGAAGGATCGAAGGGAACGGGTTTGTCACGGGGTGCCATCCGATGTATCCGTATCCCCTCACGAACGAAACGGTGTGGTGGAAGCGGTTGGGGTGGGCATCTCGTTTGAGTTGCGTCATACGCTGGCTGGAAAAAGCGACGGCATGCAATCCCCGATGGCCCCGGACGAATCGACTTCGTGCTTTTCGTGTCCTTCATTCGCAGCCGATACGGTGGCGAGTTTGGCCGGTGCGCCTCGATGGCTCTCTGCGGCTCGGCGCATCCGCGCGAGACCCATCCGCGGGTGAACCAGACGTTGCACACCGAGCCGCGGGCCGGGCGGTGCCGGAAGGACAGCATCGTTCGCCGCGGCCCGGCCAACGCTGGCGTTCGGCGAAAGAAGGCGGCGCGGATGATTAAGCTAAATCGACGGCACTGTCTCGCCTGGGCTTCCGCCACGGGTGCGTTTTTCGCAGCCCATGGGTGTTCCTCCGCGGAGGAACCCATGCCGAGACGGGAGGCATCGGGCGAACCACTCATTCGGCACCTGGAACTGCTCTCGTCTGTCCCACTCGCGGACATGAAGCAGTTCTACCACCGATCGCTCGGGATGGGCGTCGCTGAGGAGAAACCAGGCCGGCTCACGATTGAAGCCGGCCGGACGCGGTTGACGTTCCTCAAACCCCCGACGGACGAGGCGAAGCCGTTTTACCACTTCGCCTTCAACATTCCCGAAAACAAGGCCGTGGCCGCGCGAGACTGGCAAGCAAAGCGGACGCCGCTGCTGCCGATCCCGAAGGCTCTCCGCGACCCGGAGTACCCCGACGACGTGGTCCACTACCGGCACTGGAACGCCCACTCGGTTTTCTTTTTCGACCCGGCCGGCAACGTCGTCGAGTACATCGCTCGGCACAATCTGAAGAACTCCGCCACGGGTGAGTTCGGCTCCAAGGATATCCTCTACGCCAGCGAGATCGCTTTCGTCGTGGATGATGTGCCTGCGGCCACCACGAGATGGAAGGAGGCCGTCGGGCTAGGAGCGTACAACGGCACCGGCGACCAGTTCGCCGCACTCGGGGACGAGTGGGGGCTGCTGCTGATCATGAAGCGTGGGCGGGTAATTAGCTTCGAGGCGAAGGAGAGGAAAGCGGTGAGCGTCTTCCCGACGGTCGCCGCCATTCGTGGCATCCGCTCACGGCGTTATGTACTTCCAGAGTTCCCCTACGAGGTTGCCGTGGAGTAGTAGCCTTGGACCAAGCGGTCCCCGCGGAGGCCGAGCCAGATCCGTTTCTGGGACTCCAGGCTCGCCGGTGCCCCGCCGCTGCTGAGCTTGGTCGTTCGCCCCTGAGAAGATTGTCTCACGCGGAAGCGCAGAGGCACGGAGTGGCGTAGGAACTTGCAACACGAGATGGCACTGGAGGGGAATACCACGAAGGACACGAAGAGCACGAAGGATCGATCGGGACGGTCTGTCACGGCGATCCTTTCAATGTGCCAGCGTCCCCGCATGAACGGAACTGCGTTGTCGAAGCGACTGGGATTGGCATCTCGTTCGAGTTGCTTGTGGTACTTGCGCCTTTCATGAGCAGCGTAGCCAGTCGGTGGGTACGCGGGGCCTACCACTTGGTCGCGATGAACGTGAGGCTTGTCAACATCTATTTTGGAATATTCCGCAGGGAAGAATGGATGGTGGCGGGTGTGTTCGGGTGCTTCGCCGTGATGATGTTTGCCGCTGCGGGAATTAGCGTGTACACAGGTCGAACGATGCTAGCCGACGGGAGGACATCTCGACAAGACGATCCCCTTGAGTTCTGGTTCCAGCTTGCTGCCTACATTGCATTCAGTCGTCCTGAGCCAGCAGGAGGTGCACGCGTTTGGCGAGCGGCTGGCGCTTGCTTGGTGATCGCCAACCGTCAAAAAATGCTCTCCTCGGACCGGGAGTGTGCGATGCACACCGCATCAGCGCGTCGGCTCCGCGGTCTGTTCAACGGGTTTCTATGCCGCGTAATCGCCCCAAGCGGCACCCGTCATCTAACCACGTTGCATACAACCTTAACGTTATCCGGCACCAGAGAATCTCACTTCGCACCAAGACACGGGAGTCGAAATCATGACTTCGTCGCAAAAGAAAAAACTTATAAGAGCGGATGCCGGCGTATGGGCGATCGCAATACTTGCGTCATTCGTTTTTCCTTTTATTGCCGAATCGCTGTCCTCCGGGCCTGCCAAATTTGCTCAAGTTTTGTGCTTCGGCCTGCCACTGGTCGTCGGAATGGTGATGTCGACGGTTGTGATCAATAGATCCATCCCTGAAACGGCAGCGGGATGACGGCATTAACGAACGAGACGTGCTCGAAACTATTGCGACAAGGAGACGCTCTCTGTCGCTGCAACGCAACTTCGCGTAATGCATTTCGAGATAACTCACGCCACCAGAGTCCGATAGCCAGTCATTGAACGCGAGCGGGCGATCGAGCCGATTTTGAAAGCATAGTCCAACGCGCCCACCGCGTTAACGCGAGTATTCGCTCCCGCGAAGATTGTCTCACACGGAGGCGCAGAGGCACGGAGAGGCGTGGGAACCTGCAACTCACCACGCACAACTATTGACGCGCGTGACGTTGGCCGGCAAGTGTCGATGCGAGGGGATCGTGGAACGAGATTCGCTGTCAGTGATCGTTCCGGCTTTCAATGAAGAGCGTTACATTGGTACTACGCTGGACGCAATCAACAATGCCATATCACACGCGCAAATGTCAAAAAGCATTTCCGTCGAGGTCGTCGTGGTTGACAACGGCAGCACGGATGAGACTGCCGCGATCGCTCGTGCAAAGGGTGCCCGTGTCGTAGTTGCGTGCCAGCACAACGTGGCTACTGCCAGGAACGCAGGTGCCGACGCCGCTCTGGGAGATTTACTGGTCTTTGTCGATGCTGACACTCATTGGTCCATCGGCATCCTCACACGAATACTCGATGTCATGCAGAATGAAAGCTGCGTTGGAGGTGCCGTTGCCACGGCGTATCATCCGAAGCGTTTAGTGCTGCGATTTTACCTTGAGTTCTGGCGCATAATAGGCAGGCTGTGTGGCATGGCGCAAGGCGCCACTCAGTTCTGTACAGCTCAAGCATTTGCTCGCGTCCGCGGGTACAATGAAGCTGTATTTATGGGCGAGGATGTCGAGTTTCATTGGAAGCTTCGGAGACTTTCAAAAGCGGTCAACGGTTTCGTCTTTACTATTGAAGACGAGAAAGTCGTTCCATCATGCCGCAAATTTGACTCATGGCCTGTCTGGAAGACTCTCTTGCTGACGAATCCATTGACTTGCCTTTTGCTCTCGAGATGCAAGAGTCCGTGGCGGGAATGGTATTCGGAACCCATTCGATAGCCGGCCAGTTATGAAGGGTTGGATCGTGCGTCGGTGTTGCGACAAAATGAGAACGCGGAGGCACGGTTGGCTTGGCGGGAAGAGCCAAGTGGAGAGAACGGCCGCCGCCGCAATCCAACCTCTGGTTTCAGTCGGTCGTAGCGGAAAGACCCCGTCGGAGAGCCGGATGCGTTACAATCCACCCGAAGGGACCTTTCGCGGATAGGACGCCCCAGGGGACCCCACCGCCGGCGGTTTCGTTCAACACGGCTTATGATCCGTCGGCCAAACCTCGCTTTTTACCCCTGTCAATTCCTTCAGCCGCGGAGTTGTTCCATGAAGTTCTATGTCCGTGACGGTGGTCGATCTGGCTTCCAGGGGCCGATGTCCACTGCGGAGATCCGTTCCGCCCTGGCGGCGGGGCGTCTCAGTCCCGATTGCGAAGTCGTGGAAGCCACGGGCCAATCCGCCTTCGAGCTCTCCGGCTCGGCCGCGTGGCGGAGCGTCACGGAGCTGGGTATCGCGCCGGTCTCTCTTCCCTCAAAACTGGGCCGGGCGACGGCGGCGCAGTGCGCCCAATGCGGTTCGGAGCGGGTGATCCCCAGGGCGTTCGTTTGGGGCCAGGGCGAGCAGGCGTTGGGGAATCTGCAAGCGTACGTTTACGCCAAGCCTGACGCCATGTTCTTCAAAGAGGCGGTCTACACTACGCTATACGCGCGCATCTGCGGAGAGTGCGGCCACGCGTCGCTGTTCGCCGACGGGGCCGAAGCCTTGTATGAGACGTATCAGCGTAGCCAGTCGGGGCGCTAGTGCGCACCACGAGCTGCGCCGGACCCGGTGGCATGATAGGATTCTGGGAGTTCATCGCTCACCGAGGCCGCCGGGCGCGTGGGCTTCGTCGTTCGGGCTGTGCGGCCGCATTCTGCGCCATTTCCAGCGCGCGGCATTGATCGCCGCAAGCAGTGGGCCTCTCTACAATCCACCCGAGGCATACTTAGTGAAACGAAAGGTGGGCGATTACTCATGCCATGTCGAACACCCTCGGTACCGATGTGAACCTCGATGGTCGGAACATCGACGAAAAGGTCGAAATGGCGGAATGCACGCTGGCGCTCATCGAAGCCAGGGCGTTTCGCCCGTGTCAGACCGAGAGCGTTCGCATATTCCCGAACGCGTTGCCTGACGATTGCGACGAGACAGTCGTGCGGCGCTACAGCCGTTCAACCACCCACAGGTCGAGGAAAGTCTAACCAAGCTCAATGAAGAGCAACTTCAAGAGTTGGCATCCCAGTTCCATGACCCAATTGTGAGAATTAGCAGAAAAACCAATGGTCTGGAGGAATTGGTCTAATCGGAAGTGTGGCGATCGTGTATTCGGCGGCCGTGCTGCTTGGACGGCGGGGGGACTGACGAGAAAGGCCGTGAACCGAATTGGCCGGTCACACGCGTCCTACCCCAGGACCTGCATGCTCTGAGGTGTGAATACGAAGCGGAGAGCATTTCGGATTATCTCGCTGGCAA
>JBFWYF010000371.1:0-7050 GCA_050186685.1 Pirellulaceae bacterium | reverse complement strand
GATAGGGGACGGTGACGCCCGTAGCGACCGCGGCTGTAATATTGAAGTGGTCGAGAATCGGTAATACGGCCGACAACAGCTCGGCTACGAACTGGACCGGCGCAAACTTGCCAATCGACGACTGGACGATCAGCGGAGTGAGGTGGCCGAGCACATAGATCGTGAAACAGATGACGAAATTCGCGAGCATCGGGAGCCGAGTGGAAACGGCCACACTAAGTGCCGCCAGCACGATCGTCTCCAGAAATGCCAGGACGAGGCCCGGAACGACTCCGACCATCTCAAAATGGCAGACCTGCCAGTTCGCGGCTTCTTCTTCCACCTGCGAATTTTCTTTGGCGTCAAAGATCGGCTTGTACGCCACCACGACCATGAACACCAGGCCGAGCACCAGGAAAATGACGGCGACTGTCCAGAAAATGCCGAGATACTTGCCGATGATGAACGACCGCCTGCCAATCGGTTTCGACAGCACCGTCAGGGCGGTCCGTCCGTCGATTTCGTCGGAGATCGATGTGCTCGCCGCCCAAATCGCCTGAATGATCCCGAGGACCATGATCAGGGTCATGCCCGAGTCCTTCAAGACTTTGATATCTTCGCCCAGGGTGTTATAGGGCAGAAAGATGAACAAGATCTCGGCGACAATCCCGACGATCAGAATAATCATGAACAGAGGCTGGGCCATTTCTGACTTGAGCGTCGATAGCGCGACGGCCGACACCTTGGGCAGCACGGCGCGTTGCAGCATATAGATCAGAAACAGGCCAGCAATCGCCACCGCGGTGATCGGGATGGTCGATATCTCGGGAAACACCGGTGTCGTTGTCTGAGTCAACTGAAGCGTGGCGTCCTGTCCGCCGTAGTTGCGTACGTACAGCTGGGTGATGTGTTCGTCGCTAAAGGGTGAGGTCGCCTTGCTGGACTTCGTCCATACAAAGTCCTCATTCGACGAAATCTTGAAGAGGGGATTGAGATCCAGATCTTCGGAAGGCCGAACGTCGATCGTCAGATTCTGATTGCTCCTTAACGTCAATTGCTGCAACTCGCTGCGGTAGAAGTCGACCGCGATCGGCTGCTGCGGCGGATCTCGCGAAGGGTCATCCAGCACGGCCGCCGGCGCGGCGGTGATGGTGAACTCGCGGAGCGTCGTCCCGGCCGAGGGCAGACGCCAGAGCGAAGCCAGCTTCTCCGCCGGCTTGACGACGATGAAGTAACCGCCGATGCCGAAACCCGCCAGGACGAGCGTCAGAATGAAAATCGGCCACAAGGGACCCTCCCGCAGGGCATATCCCGCTTCATCCACCGCGCGGCGCGACATGAGCGTGATCACTGCGAAGCCGACGATGACGCTCTTCAAGGCCAGCAGCACCACTAGCATCTGGGCATCGGCCCGCTCAAGGCCGCCCGGCGCCGCGGAGTCGCCAAACATACCCGCCGAGTAGGCGGCGAAGCTCAACAAGACGAAGGCCAGCACCGAGGCGACCAGGGCCGCCCGGTTGCGTGTGGTCGGATTGTCGGCCAAAGCGCTGAGCGCCGGGATCCGCGACAGGACCATCGCGACGACCCACAGCGCTGCCAGCAGCAGCAGGGCCCCTATGGCTCCGACGCCCAGCAACCAGATGGGCGTCAGCCAACTGCTTATCCACGTAGGAACTAATCCCAGAACGGCCATGCCTGCCATAACCTCGTCACCTTGTCGTCGTCAGGAAGTATTTTGACATTGTACGTACGCGTGCTATCGCCAGGCGGTTCGCGAGGAGCACCACATTCCTGGACAATCCACGGCCAACGAGGGTGGTGGTCTGCCGTGCCGGCTCAGCCGCGGACACCAAACTCCTGGAATTCGCCCCGAGCTGGGGAGGTCTCCACCTGCACGTCGCGAATGTACCCTTCCATCTCCGCCTGAACGGCAGCGAGGAACCGTTCCCCTTCGCTATGCTGGGATTCGCAGACCAGCTCGACGCGACCATCGTCCAGATTGCGGACGAATCCCGTCACGGCGAATTGCCGAGCGACATGCACGGTGCGGTAGCGAAAACCGACGCCTTGGACATGGCCGGTAAACAACACGCGCCGCCGAATCAGCCCCTGCGAATGTGTCATGTCGGCGCTCCGGCCGCGTCCCCCTTGTGCCCTCGGTTGCGGCAAGTGGGCAGTATAGTTGGAGACCGATGGAGGGAGAAGGGACAGGGGGCAACCGGAATCCGGATTGCTGGAATCAGCGGGGGGCGGAACGGCCGCGCCGTCGGGCTTCCACCCGTTCCGCACAGTGGCACAGGGGAGTGGTGCAGGGGCCGTTCCTGCGGCCGGTGACCCTACGGACTGTCCAGCGGGCGGGGCCCGATTTATACTCGCGCGCCTCGGCAGGTCTTCATTAGTCCCACTCTTGGAAGGGTGTCTCGATGGCACGAGCAGTATCACGTCGGAGTTTTGTCCGTTTGGCGGTAGCGGCCAGTGTGCTAGCAGGTCTGCGGGGGCGCGAGGGGAAGGGCGCGGAGAAGGCGTTGCCTTTCCGGATTTCTCTGGCGGAATGGTCGCTCCATCGGACTATTTTCGCCAAACAGCTGGATCCGCTGGATTTTGCCCGGACGGCGAAGCAGGACTACGGAATCGGGGCGGTGGAGTATGTGAACCAGTTTTTCAAGGACAAGGCCCAGGATGCGGGTTACCTGCGGGAGATGAAAACACGGGCGCAGGATCACGGAGTGACCTCGCTGTTGATCATGGTGGACGGGGAAGGGAAGTTGGGAGATGCGGATGCGGGGCAGCGGCAGCGGGCGGTCGAGAACCATTACAAATGGGTGGAGGCGGCCAAGTCGCTGGGGTGCCATTCGATCCGCGTGAACGCGGCCTCCAGTGGCAGCTACGACGAGCAGATCAAGCTCGCAGCCGACGGCCTGCGGCGGCTCAGCCAATTCGCGGCTCAGCACGATTTGAACGTTTTGGTGGAGAATCACGGCGGGCTGTCTTCGAACGGCAGTTGGCTCGCCGCCGTCATGAAAAGCGTGCAGTTGCCGAATTGTGGTACCCTGCCCGATTTTGGAAATTTTAACTTGGGCGACGGTCAGACCTACGACAAGTACCAGGGCGTCCAGGAACTGATGCCCTTCGCCAAGGCGGTCAGCGCCAAGAGCTACGACTTCGATTCGGAAGGAAATGAGACCGAGATCGACTACGCACGAATGATGAAAATTGTGCTTGACGCAGGCTACCACGGTTTCGTCGGCATTGAATATGAAGGGAAAAGGCTAGACGAGCCTGCCGGCATCCGGGCGACGCGGCAGCTATTGCAGCGATTGCAGCAGTCAGGGGCCTGAAGTTCCCTTCTTCGTCTTTCTGTCCCGCCTCGCCGCGTCTCGGGCGAGGTTTTTTATGCGCCGATTGTCCGTGGCTGTGGATCGCTGTCGCTAAGTGCTTTAAGCCCGGCAGCTTGGTGACTTGTCGGCCGAGCGGCGGCCAGGGGAGACGCTTCCCTGGACACCTTGGTCGATCGGAAAAAGGGGCGTGCTTAAAAAGGAGGCAAGGCGCACGTGCCTGGTCTGTAGGCATGGGTGACAAGAACTGAGCGTTGGCGGGTCAATGCAGTAAGTGCAAGCATAGCAATGACATTCAGGAGGCACTTGACGGGTCGGAAAGGATTGCGGGGAATTCGCCGGCGTGGTGACGGCGAAGGCTCAGTTCGTAGTTGATCCCGCTCAGGAAGGAACCGACATGAATCAAGACCTGCAATCCGTGGCGGATGTCGCCGTCGTGGAGTCCCAGCCGGTAGCCAGCGATGAAAGTCCCAGCCAGTATGCGCTCCGGTGCGCCATGGATAAGTTCCGTGTGGCGCCCGATTGGGTGACTTTTTTCCGTGAAGTCATGGGAGTGGAAGGGATCGTCCGTAAGACGTTTCCCCGCTCCGAAGATCTGCTGCAATTTGAGCGAAGCGCCGAATACGCGCAGATTCAACAGATGCTGGCCAAGCTGCGCGAGCGGAAAGTGGAAGTGCCCGAGGAGACCGAACCGACACGCGTGATCACCGTTCGGCTGCCCAAGAGCTTGCACGAAGCGCTGAAGAGCGAAGCGTTCTCGCGTCAAACCAGCATGAACAAGCTCTGCATTTCCAAGTTGCTGCAGATCATCGACAACGAATTGGTTCCCGCCGACTGAAGGGGTTCGCGAAATTGGGGCTCGCTCGCGCGCTCGCGCGGCGGCCCCCGGTTGCGCCGGGCCGGGACACCAGCCCGGTGGACCTGCGACTGACATCCGTGGAACGGAGGCCACGGACTTTTTTCCGCCTTTTCCTTGCGAGCCGGCTCGGCGAGCCACTCCCGCTGGCAATTCGCCATTTCCTGCCCAGATCCTATAATCAGCGTAAAGCTGCGGGGCGATCTTCACTGCAAACTGCGAGGGCTGGCTCGATGATCCGGACGAGGCGCACGGCATGGCAAACGGGACTGCGTACTCACGCACGCTGGCTGATTGCATGCTGTTTGCTGGCTGCCAGCGTCGTGAGCCTCACCGGCCGTGCGACGGAGCCCGCTGCACCGCCGGGCCCCGGCACCTCGCCGGCGGCCGGTGAGAAGACGGCGGCTGGTGAGAAGACGGCGGAGGTCCGTCGATCCCCCCGCGCCGACGACGAATACTACGAACTGCTCCGCCTGTTCGTCGATACGCTCGATCAGGTCGAACGCAACTATGTGCAAGACATCAGCCGGCGGGAGTTGGTCGAAGCGGCGATACAAGGCATGTTGTCCCGGCTGGACCAGCACACCAATTACATCTCGCCGAAGGAACTGGACCAGTTCCGTACGGGAGTCGAAAGTGAGTTTGGCGGGATCGGCATCCACATCGAACACCGGGCTAGTGAGCTCCGGATCACGGGGACGGTGATGGGCAGCCCGGCCTATCGCGCGGGGCTGGTGGCGGGGGATACGATCACGGCCGTGGGAGGCCAGTCGTTACAGGGAGTCGCGCTCGACGATGCGATCCGCCGCTTGAAGGGCAAGCCCGGTACCACGGTGGAGTTCACCGTACGGCGGGCGAAGGACGGTCAGTCGGAACCGATGAAGCTGACACGCGAAATTGTGCGGATGGAGACGGTGACGGGAGTGGACCGTCAGCCAGACAACTCCTGGAATCACTGGATCGACGCCGAGCACAAAGTTGCCTACGTGCGCATTTCGTCTTTTGCCCGGCACACGACCGACGAGTTGCGCGCCTCGCTCGACAAGCTGATGGCGGACAAGATGCAGGCCCTGGTGCTGGACCTGCGGTTCAATCCAGGAGGGCTGTTGTCCACCGCGATCGAGGTCAGCGATCTGTTCGTGGACGAGGGTCGCATCGTAAGTACGTCCGGCCGCAACGTCGAAGAGCGGCATTGGGATGCCCATCGCCGAGGCACCTTTCGCGGTTTTCCGATGGCCGTCCTGATCAACCAATCCAGCGCGAGTGCGAGTGAGATTGTGGCCGCGTGCCTGCAAGACCATCAGCGGGCAATCGTCGTAGGCCAGCGCAGCTGGGGGAAAGGGAGCGTCCAAAACGTCGTGGAACTCGAAGGCGGCCAGAGTGCCATCAAGTTGACGACCGCCAAGTACTTTCGCCCCAGTGGCAAAGACATTCACCGGGACGAGGGGGAAGACGAGGACGCGGAATGGGGGGTGTCGCCGGACGAAGGGCACGCCGTGCGGATGCCGGACAGCCTGCAGCGAGAGTTGCTGGACGTCATGGCCCGCCGACTGAGGTTGCACAGTGAGCGCGACTCGGCCGCCCCCACCAGCGATTTTGTGGATGGGCAGTTGCAACACGCCATCGAGCATTTGACAGGTCAGATCGAACCCGAGCCCACACCTGCGGCCGCGCCGGCATCCCGTCCTCCCGCTACGTCGAAGGCCGACGCGCCTGCGACGCCCACCGAAAAGAAGCCGGACGAAAAGCCATGATCGTGTTAACGCTGGAAACGTCCTGCGACGAGACCGCAGCGGCGCTGGTCACGGATCGTCTCGAGGTGTTGGCATCCGTGGTTGCTTCCCAGGATGCGCTGCACGAGCGCTTCCGCGGTGTGGTTCCGGAGATTGCTGCACGGGCCCACGTCGAGCGGATCTTGCCGGTGATCGACGAAGTGCTACGGCGGGCGGACATCACGATCGATCAGATCGATGCGGTCGGGGTAGCAACCACGCCGGGGCTAGCCGGGTCGCTGTTAGTTGGCCTGGTCGCTGCCAAGGGATTGTGTGTTGCGCTCGGCAAACCGCTGGTAGCGGTCAACCACTTGCATGCGCATGTCTATGCATGCCGGCTGGCCGCTGGGCGCGATGTTTTTCCCTGCGTCGGAATGATCATCAGCGGGGGGCACAGCAATTTGTACCGCTGCGATGCTGCATGGTCATTCCACCATTTAGGCGGGACGATTGACGATGCGGCCGGTGAGGCTTTTGACAAGGTGGCGAGCATGTTGGGGCTGCCGTATCCCGGGGGACCCGCCGTGTCGAGCGCTGCCAGTCAGGGGAATCGGCAGGCGTTCCGCTTTCCGCGTTCGTTTCTGGACGACGACGAGCGTCTGGAATTCAGCTTCAGCGGCTTAAAGACGGCAGTCCGCTATACGATCGCTGGCCCCGGCAAGCCGATACCTCCACCCGGCTCTTTGGCGCCCGGTCTGGTGGCGGACATCGCGGCCAGCTTCCAGGAGGCGGTCGTCGATTGCCTGGTGGGCAAAGCGTGTGTGGCGCTGCGGCGCACGGGGCTGAACCGGTTGTGTATCGGCGGCGGGGTGGCGGCGAACGGGCGTTTCCGGGAGCGGATGCAGGGCGAGGCCGAACGGCTCGGATGCGAGCTGCACATCGCTCCCCTGGCACTTTGCACCGACAACGCCGTCATGGGAGCTATTGCGGTGGAGCGTCTGCAAGCGGGGCTGGTGGAACCGTTGGACATCGACATCGTGCCCGGCCTCGTACGATCCTGATCAACTCAGCGTCTCTCGTCGCTTGTCCCCGACGTCCCTCGGCGCTTCCCTGTGGATACTCCGTTGGCGCGAACGCGGCGGAGGCCCCGCGCGGAACTCACCACGCG